>DATFBG010000024.1:0-2291 GCA_035253945.1 Nitrososphaeraceae archaeon
GCGTAGAAGGTATTGATAACAATACCCCCACAACAGAGAATTCAGTTCAATTTCTTTCAAACGATAGCGTTTTAGTATACGAAAGTCCGGAGTATGGAATTAGAACACAGTATCCTGATGGGTGGGAGATAGTAATTCAAAGTGCTCCTGCTTCAAATTCTTCGTTATCCCTAAGATTTAACGCTCCACAGGAAAACGATACGGATATCTATCGTGAAAACGTCGTCTTTGAAATTAATGCCATCTCAAATAACACAGCCTTGAGTGATTACACAACTGCAGCTCTTGCTTCTTACCTAGAATCATTCCCAGATCTTGAATTTAGTGAGGTATCTTCAACTAATTTAACTGATACTGCTATTCCAGCTTACAAGCTTGTGGCCAGTCGCGCTCAAGAGGGTTTAGACTTTATGCAAATTTTTGCGATAAACGAGGATAAAGTTTATACTATTACATACTCTTCAGAAAAGACCAGATATGCCACGTATTTGCCGATCGTAGAAGAAATGATCAATTCTTTTGAAGTGACATAAGTCTTGTTGCAGTTAATGCAGTAAAGGGCGTTGCTTCGGTCACTAGGGGAGAGATAAGAGAGCATATACAAGCCTGATGATCCAATCAAAAGTGGCTTTTAGTCGTTCAAGTCATATTGCAAAGAAGGTAAAGAATTCCTTTTGACAATAGAGAGAGCTCAGTATATGTTCATTGTCGATGGTAACTTTATAGTTGATTGCAATCTATGTGGATCTATATTGTCCTAAATCTTTTAGCACGATGAAATTCTTGTAATAGTACTGATCTAGTTGTAACTAGAGGTTGATTGGCAACTCCGATAACTGTTCATAAATCTCCCCCATCTTCTTCTAGAGTTACGGAGCGACACCATCTACCTCTATTATTATTATTCTCAATCTTCATTTTTCAGCGATGATTTAAAGACGGTTTCTAAAAAGAAAGAAAGAAATCTATTCGCTATTGCTATCTTACACTGTCGCACTCACTGCCTCTTAATAAAGAGAATTTGTATCGGCCTTTTGTGTCCGCCTCTTGAGTAACATCCTGTTAACAATTAATGACTACATGTCCGTGCCAAATATTGGTGAAAATTTAATATAATTCCTTATGATGGATAATATATAACTATACACAATGATGTCAGAATGTTGCATCTCCTTCATAAATTACAAAAGCACAAAGGTTGTTGCGAATGCGATTAGTGAGGTGTAATATGCTGTTTCTTTTACAGCTGATAAAAAAATGTTCTCCTATTCAAATAAATATAAAAGAAACCCTTTATTGTTCTATATCAATGAAACCTAAAACTAAAGAAATCGTCATCACGCCGCTACTACTCTTTAGTATGTTTTTTTTCTGTCTATTAATTAGCAATAGTATCACCAATCAACAGGCAATAGCACAGCAACAATCCCCTGAAGAAATCCAAAACGAGATTCTCAGAGGAAACCTAGGCATACAAAGGACTGATTCAGTTCAATCTCTTCTTGAAGATAACCTTCTAGCATACGAAAGCCCTGATTATGGAATTAGAACACAGTATCCTGATGGGTGGGAGATAGTAATTCAAAATACTTCAAATTCTTTGTTATCCTTGAGATTTGACTCTCCACAGGAAAACGATACGGATATCTATCGTGAAAACGTCGTCTTTGAAATTAATGCCATCTCAAATAATGCCGCCTTGAGTAATTTTACGGGTGCAGCTCTTGCTTCTTACCTAGAATCATTCTCCGACATTGAACTTGTTGAGTTGTCTTCAACTAATTTAACTGATACTGCTATTCCAGCTTACAAGCTTGTGGGCAGTCGCGCTCAAGAGGGTTTAGACTTTATGCAAATTTTTGCGATAAACGAGGATAAAGTTTATAGTATTTTATATTCTTCAGAAAAGACGAAATATTCTACATATTTGCCGATCGTAGAAGAAATGATCAATTCTTTTGAAGTGACATAAGTCTTGTTGCGCCTCCTCTCCAGCCTCCTGCAAGCGCCCAGCATTTAACCAGCTTTATCATTTAGAGTATTTCAAAAAGAAAAGCAGGGCCCCTCGACGCTAAAACAAAGACAGAGAAACTCATGGTAGAAAATTAAGGACAGATACTCATAAGAGCTACATGTATTCACACAGCACGTGTATGTATGGGAATGTGCGCTAGATCTGCCTTGACCTTTTGCGTGCTGCTTCCGTGCGCGGATCTTTTTCCGGATATGGTTCCGGCCTTGGCTCTTCGCCTAGCTGACCTGATGTGGCATCATTTAGTGCCTGGTCTCGC
>DATFBG010000025.1:0-3151 GCA_035253945.1 Nitrososphaeraceae archaeon
CATTCCCTCTTGCAATCTCAAGAAAATATCTGAGGTTGTTTCCTCATCTATGTCTGCAACAATAACAGAATTAATTTTATACTCTTTGATATATGCTCTATAGTTGTCAGGTAACTGACCAAACTTGGTGGGATTGCCGTCCAATTCCTCTGTGATACTTGGCGAAAGAGCAAAGCCATCGCTTAGAAATTCAATTATCGCCTTGAGCCTCTGCTGACCATCCAGGCATTCATAATACATATTATCACCTTTTTGTCTCAAAAAAACTGAGGCTATGTCATAGTTCCTTAATATTGAGTCAATTAGCAGTTGTTTCTTTTCTTTGTTCCAAACTTTGGATCTTTGGTATTCAGTATTAAATTTAAGGACCCCCTTACTATTCATATCAAGAACCTCTCTCAGAGGGAACTTGCGTGTGGTATGGGAGGTTATGGGAATATTGAACCGATCTGTACCCACAAGTATTATTATATGACGATGTTTTTAAGGGGATCCCCGGTGTTGCTACGAGAGCTATAACCTTCATGTCAATCCAACCATTTCTGAAGGGCTTTCGCTACCTTTTTCTGGGCATAACAGTTGTTGTTTATTAAATATTGGATGTATTATGCAACATGGTGTTAGTTCTAACTTGGCTAATGAAAAGGCTGAGCTCAACCGGACCATGATGATCAGGCTATTGCAAGGGAAAAGTCGTTATTTTTTCGTACTTGTTTATTGATCCGTGGGTCAGAAGCTTATTTTGGCATTACAAAGGGATACAATTTTAGCATTAAAAATGTAGAGATTATTATAATGAATGACTCTAATTTTAAACTGCTAACTGGTTTCGCGACATCTGCGGGAACAAAAAATTATATGAATGCAGCGGTAAAAAAGAATGGAAAGCCACCGGCTCACTTTAGGGTTTTCGATAATCTGTATCTTTCTAGTATCGGAGTTGGAACATATCTTGGCGAGCCTAATGAAGAAGACGATCAATTAATGGAAGACGCGGTCTATAATTCCATCAAATCAGGCGGCGTGAATGTGGTAGATACCGCCATCAACTATAGGGCTATGAAGTCAGAGAAAAGTATCGGTCGAGCACTAATGCGATTGATCGACGACGGAATAATAACAAGGGATCAGGTATTTATTAGTACTAAGAATGGATACATAACAAACGATGGTGACTACCCAGAAATCGATGTTATGGAATACATGCAAAGGATGTTCATATCTAATGGTTTGATGCATGCTGAGGACATAAGTTCAGGCTACAACGTTTTAAATCCAAACTATCTTAAGCGGTGTATCGACAAATCACTCGCAAATATGCATTTAACCACCATAGACCTTGTTTACAACCATAACTCATTTGAAAGTTGGTACGAAGATGTTAGCAGAGAAGAATATTTTCGAATGCTATCCAGGGTATTTGAGGCATATGAAGAATACCGTGCCATGCGTAAAATACGCTATTATGGAATGGCCACATGGACGTGCTTTAGAGTATCTACTGATAGTAAGGAGTACCTCTCTCTAGAAGAGATAACCAAAATAGCCGAGAAAGTCAGTGGTTCACAAAGACACGGATTCCGATTTATACAACTTCCATACAATTTGGCTTATAGCGAAGCACTTTTACTCAGAAATCAATCCGTGGGCGCAGAAAGGAATTTGACAATTCTCGAGGCTGCTAAAAAGCTCAACGTAGGAGTATTTACTAGTATTCCGTTGTTCCAAGGAAGGTTACTTAGGACTAAAATACCTGATTATGGAGGTTTGACAGATCAGGTTAGCAAATTGCTTCAAATTGTACGTTCAAGTCCTTCAGTTATTGCACCATTAATAGGTCAAAAAAAACCTAGCCACGTTGAGCAAAATCTAAAAATCTGTAATATTCCTCCTTTGGATTCCAAGGAATATAAGAAAGCTGTTGAAGTTTTATTAATAGGAAACTCGTGATTAACCGTAGACTGGGCTCTACTATCTGTCAATGTTGAACTTTTAGAAGGGTTTCAAACATGTCTGAATGAAGGAGTACTAAGTTGGGCATATTTTACATTACATCGACGTCATGAGGATTGCTTTCTTTATAGCCTGCCGCAGAGATTCTAATGAAATCAGCGTTCTGCTGCATTTCTAAAATTGTTTTTGCACCACAATAGCTTAAACCTGACCGGAGTCCTCCAACTAGTTGTCGGACGATCTCTACTACACTTCCTTTATATGGAACCATGGCTTCTACACCTTCTGGAACATAGTCGTTTAGGTCATGAGAATCCATACTCGAACCTTCTTCACGATACTTTCTACCCAGGGAAGCATAAAATGAAGCCATACCCCTATACATTTTAAATTTCTTGCCATTTCTAACCAAAGTCTTGCCAGGACTTTCATCTGTCCCTCCCAGCAAACTCCCAACCATTACAGTAGACGCACCAGCAGCCAGTGCTTTTGTAGCGTCCCCTGACGTCCTTATGCCGCCGTCTGATATAACTGGAGTGTTGTATTCCTCTGCAATCTTTACACTGTCAATCACCGCTGTTAACTGGGGAACACCGGACCCCGTCACCACTCGGGTTATGCATATTGAACCAGATCCCACTCCAACTTTCACTGCATCAACACCTGCCTTAATTAAATCCCTAGCTCCATCCCCAGTTGCAACATTTCCGGCTATTAGTTCACACATAGGAAAGGCCTTCTTAATCATCCGCACTGCATTCAGAGCATTATCGCTATGTCCATGAGCAATATCCACAATGATGGTATCGGCGCCAGCTTCTAGCAATGATTCGGTTCTCTCTAGGAAATCGCCCTTAACACCAACGGCTGCTCCTACGAGCAGCCGACCCTTCTTGTCTTTAGAAGCGTAAGGATATTTTTCCATTTTCAAAATATCTTTGCTTGTTATAAGGCCTACTATTTTTTTTTTATCGTCAACTACAGGCAATTTTTCCAGTCTGTATTTATGCAGTGTATCTTTAGCTTGATTAGTAGTAATTCCATCATTAGCAGTAATAACGTCCTTGCTCATAAGCTCAGAAACTTGGCGGCTAGGATTTTCTTCAAATGTAATGTCCCTCCGAGTGATGATTCCAACAAGTTTCTTTTCCTCATTTTCTACGATCAATCCTGAAATACCATATTCATTCATGCTCCT
>DATFBG010000026.1:0-4778 GCA_035253945.1 Nitrososphaeraceae archaeon
GATCAAATAGGTTCGCCGGTTTAGCAAGATTCCTCGGTCGAGCAGTTGGGGAATATAATAAAGCTAGGGAAATGATTCAATACGAGAGGGAGAGTTCCCAGTCTAAGGACTCGATTTTTCCCTCTTCTTCTATTTTGCCGCAAATTAACGGTCCAGTCAGCTCGGAGAGGGAGAAACTAGAGACTATTGCAAAGTCCCTAGGTATAGAAGAAAGCGAACTAACTGATGACCAGTTACGTTATCTAATTTTACGAAAAATACAAAAAGCATAGAGTACAAATATTATTTACCCCTCTATCAAGATGTGGGCCTACTTTGCTAGTGAGTCTGAGAGATATCAAAGATTTACTAGCTCCATTCAACACTTAAATACGCCAGATTTTTTCCTGATAACTAATGTCACAACCTATCGGCAATAATACTATAAACCCTTTTAGCGTTGCTCTAAAACAATTAGAAGAGGCGGCCAAATTAGTCGGAATAGATAAGGGAATGCATGAGGTTCTGGCCCACCCAAAGCGTGTTCTTACGGTATCCCTTCCGACACGAATGGATAACGGTGAGATCCAAGTTTTTACCGGATTCAGATCACAACATAACGATGCCCGGGGCCCTTTTAAGGGCGGAATAAGATATCACCCTCAAGTAACCTTGGAGGAAGTAAAGGCTCTTTCTATGTGGATGACTTGGAAATGTGCGATCGCGGACATTCCTTATGGAGGGGGAAAAGGAGGAATAATTTGTGACCCTAAACGTATGTCCGCTGACGAACTTGAGCGAATGACCCGCCGCTATGCATATGCAATAGCCGACATTATAGGCCCTCTTACCGATATTCCCGCTCCCGATGTATATACTGGCGGCAAAGAAATGTCATGGATCATGGATACATACTCTGCCCTGAAGGGCAATTTTGTTCAGCCTGAAGTTATAACAGGAAAACCACTTTCAATAGGTGGATCATTAGGAAGGAATGAGGCAACTGGGAGAGGCTTATCATTTACTGTCAGAGAAGCTGTAAAAAAACTAGGGATTAACTTGCAAGCTTCAACCGTTGCAGTACAAGGTTTTGGAAATGCAGGCCAATATGCCTCACTGTTGCTGGAGGAGATGGGCGCAAAGGTTGTGGCTGTTTCAGATTCTCAAGGAGGGATTCACGATAAAAATGGAATACCTATTAGCTCATTACGAAAGCACAAAGAAAAGATGGGTTCAGTTGTAGGATTTCCAGATTCCAAATCAATTTCCAACGAAGAGATACTTGAGACTGAGTGCACGATCCTGGTACCTGCTGCCCTTGAAAACCAGATAACCAAGAAAAATGCATCACGAGTTACTGCAAGGTTAGTCGCTGAAGCGGCGAATGGTCCGACAACCCCAGAGGCGGACGAAACACTATACAAAAATAAGACATTGGTTATTCCAGATGTGCTTGCAAACTCAGGAGGGGTTACTGTTTCATATTTTGAATGGCTACAAAACCTGCGACGGGAATACTGGACCGAAGAACAGGTTAATAGTATGCTGGATGAAAAGATGACAAGGGCGTTTTCAGACGTCTATGAAACCCATGAAAAATACCAAGTAAACATGCGAAAGGCAAGCATAGCTTTGGCCGTCGGTAGAGTAACTGAGGCAATAAAAATGAGAGGACTGTGGCCTTAGCACCGGCTTGAAGGAAGATAAATTTTTGTCTTTCAGGCGATTTGGGCAGATCTAACAAAAAATTATTGCTAGTCAGTGGAAAACGAATGTCCACATGAGCAACTCTTGGTTACGTTAGGATTATTTATCTTGAAACCTGAGCCCATTAAACTCTCAATGTAGTCTATGTTGGCCCCTTTTAGGTATTTCTGACTGTAGCTATCTAACAACACCTTAACTCCATTTTGCTCAAGTATGTAGTCGTCCTCATCAGACTTCTCTTCAAATCCCATTCCGTACGATAGACCGGAACATCCTCCGCCAGATACATAGACGCGTAGAAATAGACTGTCTTTTCCCTCTTGCTTCATGAATTCAGACACTTTTTCGGCAGCCTTTGGGGTAATGGTTATAATTTGGCTTTGTGTAGCACTTTCCATTACAATCAATTTTACAAATAAATATAATAAGCTTTCCTCACAAAATAGAGTAGGACTTACCATATTGTTATCTTCTAGCGAGGTGCTTGAGATATCTTATCGCCAGAAATCTTAGACCATTTGGCAAGAGCTCCTGCCGAAGTTACCCATGTAACAACAGAATGATATACCGGTACGTTTGTATCCTCTATGCGTTTTGAGATCTTTTGAGTGAAGGGACCTCCCATTGCTCCCACGACAATCGGTTTCCGTAGTTGTTTTTGAAAGTTCGCAAGAACTTCCACTATGTTCTCTTCTAGAGGATCATCTTGAAATACAAACCATGGCATTATTATATCTACATTAGGATCATCCATGAATGCCTGAATCGCAAACCTATAGTCGTCTGCAGTAGCAGAGCCAGTGATATCGCATGGATTACCAATAACGTACGTAGGGGGGTAGTGCTCCTTCAGGTCTTTGATAGTTTTATCACTAATTTCTGCAACTGCAAGTCCAAGCCTTTCAAAGTTATCTATTGCTGCAATAACTGGGCCGGCTCCATTAGTTATCATAGCAACCCTGTTCCCTTTAGGTACAGGTTGCCATGCAAGTGCTTTCAAAGATCCAGTTAGCTCCTCGTAGCTGTCAAGTGAAATTACCTTTGCCTGTTCGAGGGCTCCTCTTACAACATGATACGATCCTCCAAGAGACCCTGTGTGAGAAGCAGCTTGTTTTGCTCCTCGTGTAGTTCTGCCATTCTTGAATACTAGTATCGGTTTGTTTTTCTCTGCTATTACCTTCTTGGCTGTGTGCATAAACTTTCTTCCATCTCCTAATCCCTCAACATATAGTCCAATTACCTTAGTATTTGGATCTTCACCTAGGTACCATATCATATCTGCCTCATCAACATCCGATCTATTTCCGTATGAGATCATTTTGCTCATTCCAAAGGCATCAGAAGTTTCCATGAATGCTATGCCAACAGTTCCACTTTGGGAAAGAAATGCGACTTCACCTCTTTTCGGCCTAAGCATTCTCTCATGACCTTGAAACGCGCAATCTAGCCTATTATCTGCGTTAAACATTCCGATACAATTAGGCCCTATGATTCTTACTTTTAATTCTGCCGAAAGTTTTTTTATTTCATTTTCAATGGCTGCGCGCTCCCCTCCCAGCTCTTTACCTCCGCCGGATATGATTACCATATTATGGATATTTTTTTTCCCACAGCTTCTAAGTAGATCAGGAACAAATTTCAGGTCAACTGTGACTACTACGACGTCAACTGGCTCTTCAATTTCGTCTAGGCTTTTGAATGCCTTAATGCCCATAATTTCCTTGTAACCCTTCGCATTCACGGGAAATATCTTTCCTCTGTAATCATATTTTGCTAGGCTTTGTAAGACCGAGTTTCCGATTTTTCCTGCTTCTGGTGATGCGCCTATGAGTGCAATGGACTTGGCGTTGAAAAATAGATCCATATGACTCGAATCAGGTTGAGCCTTTGATATTACCTCAAAGTCTGGTTTTTCTCTTAAGAGTATCTTGGCATCTACTACAAAGTAGTCATTTGGATAAAGTATTATGGGATTAAAGTCAACAGATTCATAGTAAGGTGCGGCGTCTAATCCTAACTGGCCTATCTTTATTAGCATATCAGATAGCATAGAAGTGTCAATGGGTTGAGAGCCCCTAAAGCCTTTGAGCATACTTTTTCCTTTGAGATCCTCGATCATCTCCCTAACATCTTCTGGTGTTATGGGGAGAATCCGAAATGCCACATCCTTGAATATTTCAGTATAAATTCCACCTAGCCCAAACATAATGACAGGCCCAAACTGTGGGTCGTTTTGTAAGCCGACGATAACTTCTAATCCTGGGTCAACCATTTTTTCTAAGATAACCCCCTTAGTGTGATATTTAGATGACAACCTCTCATGCATATCGTTAACCGCTTCAAGTACTTCCTCCTCTGTTTTCAGACCGATTCTAACCCCTTTGACATCGGTCTTGTGTAAAATGTCTGGCGATACGATCTTTGCAACTATGGGAAAGCCCAATTGTTTTGCTTTATCCTGTGCCTCCTGACCATTTCTGACTAGAGCATACGGAGGTACCTTGATTCCATATTCGGTCAGAATTGCCTTTGCAGATTCCTCAGTTATGACATTGGTATTATTTTTCTTAGCCTCATCATACATCTTTCCGACTTTACCTGTTTGAGCCATAAAGGTATCAAAAAAGTTTGTTTGCCTTCTAATTAACTTTACGTAGTTGTTTTTGTCTGAGAAAATGAAAAATGATATCGAATTTAGAATTTATTAATTAATTATCTGCTCTAGACTTATTCTATCCCGATAATGAGAATTTTCCCTTTAAGCGAAATGGTGACCTTCTGTTCCTGCTATCAAACTACAAGTGGTGGCCCAAAACTTCCAAATAAAGTACAATACTTAGCTCCCCTGCGGCAAAGCCGAAAAGATTGCAATGTCCGACTATATTGAGAGGTAATAGATCATACGTCTATTGAAGCAAGTCACATTTAGTTCCTACTTATATGCAACGATAATTACTGCGGCACCCATCAATCCGGTTTTAAACTTGACTTTTGAAAATCGTTTGCTCAGCAATAAATGTAGCTCAGAATTTCTAGGCCACTTCATATATGTCCCATGTATGGTCTTAAATTTTAACCCGCCCTGACCTGCT
>DATFBG010000027.1:0-3605 GCA_035253945.1 Nitrososphaeraceae archaeon
ATTTATGAATACACAAGCAGACAATCCAGTTCATCTTGCGTCAGCAAGAGACAAAACAAAACTACGCATGAGATATAACAAACTTGTGATTATCGACCTTAAAAAACGAGCTATTCTCCGCAATTTGATAAAACAGAACACGCGATGTGAGCATAAGCAAATTTACACACAGGCAAATGCAATCTGTAGACGTATATCCTCTTCTTATGAAGAAGACAAGATATCTGCTAAGCAGGCTATGGATCTGATGATAGAGGCTCACGACAAAATGAGCCATCATAACTTACCAAAAAATGTAATTTGTGACGAAATGAATAAAAGATTGAACAAGCTAGGAAAAGGTCAGGATGCAATGACACTCGAAATAACGATGGCTAATGTGAGCGCCAACAATAGAATAAAAAAACAGCAAGAAGGAAAGGATACGTATACAAATGGTACGGAAGATCGGTATTCAGAGAGTTACTGGGCAGAAGTAATTTAACAACTAAAGGAGTTACTGAAAAGAGTACAGAATTCAAGATCCAAGGGTATAAAACTTGCTAGATATCGTAATCTTTCTGTCTTCTATGTTTCTCTTCATTGATCTGGGTAAAAAATCGGGATTAGGCATTTCAATGATGTGAACTATTCAACATATCACTCTTACTTTGCGAAAAAAATTGAGCAATCGTTCCATGCAAATTTTCTTTGCCTCGAATTCTCTAAGTTCAATGCCGGCAGGCCCTCTGCGTACTATCATATCCGTCATGAAAATATATATAGTAATTATATTTTCCTGCTTCTGTGTATCCCCATAGTAGAGTTCTTATTTGTGATTCTATAGATAATGCAGGTATTGAAAGTTTGAAAAAATCAGGTATGGTAGTAGAATATCAGCCTGAGATCAACTTAGATCAATTAAGGTCAATTGCAAAAAACTATGACGTTTTGATAGTTAGAAGCAGAACAAAGATTACTAAAGACATTATTGAAGCTTCAACTCCGCATGTAAAGATTATAGCTAGAGTAGGAGTGGGACTTGACAATATAGATGTGGAAGAAGCCAAAGCAAGAAATATACATGTAATTAATTCACCTGAAGCAGCGGTCAATGCTGTTTCTGAACTTGTTATCGGCTTGATCCTGTCTCTTGCGCGAAGTATTCCTTTTGCAGATGCTGAGACAAAGAAAGGAAACTGGATTAAGAAAGATTTAACTGGAATAGAACTTCGAGGCAAATATCTTGGGATTATTGGGGTGGGAAACATCGGCAGAAATATTGGGAGGATCGGAAGAGCTCTTAGGATGAATATAATTGGCTATGATATAGTTCCGATTGACAAGGATTTTGTTAAAGAGGTAGGTCTGATCGTCACAGATTTGAATACTCTGCTGGAGAGCTCGGACTTCATTACCTGTCATGTCCCGCTGACTGCGGAAACAAAAAAAATGTTCAACAGGGAAAAGCTGTCCAAAATGAAATCAACCGCATTTCTTGTCAATACTTCTCGTGGAGAAGTTATTGACGAAGGTGCATTATACGATGCACTTAGCGACGGAAGAATAGCAGGAGCCGCTTTAGATGTATTCGAAACTGAGCCACCGACAAGTAGAATGCTCCTGCAGTTACAAAATGTAGTTTGCACCCCACATATAGGTGCCCAAACAAAGGAAGCACAAGAATTGGCAGCTATGGTAATTGCAGAAAAAATCGTCCAAAACTTAAGGGAAATCCAAATGGGCAAAGAATAACTCAGCTTACCAAAAGCCCTAATGACCTAGTCGTTAGACCTTGTACAAGTGATATGATACTGCATCAATCTCAGAAATGGTAAACCAATTGCATTATTATCAAAGGTCTATATATTGTTAGCATATTAAGTCAAATTTACTATGCGAAGCTATATTTCTGCCTCGTGGACTAGGATGTGGAAATCTAACACTGAAGAATTGAAATCCAAGTCTATATCTTGGAGAAGAGAGCACGTGCTTCATAGAATTTCAAGGCCGAGTAGGCTTGATCGTGCCAGGCGGCTGGGGTATAAGGCCAAGCAGGGGATACTAGTCGTACGTGCTAGAGTGGGAAGGGGCGGAATGAGAAAGCAAAGGCCAGTAGCGGGCAGAAGACCAAAGCATATAGGTGTAGTCCATATCAAGCAAGGAACAAACATGAGAAAAGTTGCTGAACGAAGAGTTAACGAGAAATTTCCTAACATGGAGGTCCTGGGGTCTTACTACCTACACAAAGACGGAAAATACGTCTGGTACGAGGTTATATTAGCAGATCCTTCTCATCCACGCATTTATAAAGACAAGGAAATGCGTGCCAAAATGAAGGCCTTCGCTAGACTTTAATAGGTTCAATCGCCCTTGGACGGAACATTCGCCCTCGGGTCAATGGAAACAAAATGGTTGGCTTACTATATCTATTCACATCTATCTATGGAGAATTGGAGCTCGATTGCCCCATACCTGGCTCAATCCCTTCGACGACCATTAACTTCTTTGCAGCATCCTTGATCTGGATAACTTCTTGAAGATTAGAGCCTTTGTCGAATGTAAGATAATATAGCTGGCTGCCTGTCGAAGTCGGCACCATTAATATTATCACTTTCTCGTTGACAGTAAGAGTGAATTCGGCCTTTCCAATAGAATCTACAAAGCTTCTCCTCAATCGATTTCTTGTTGCTTCGATAAAAAATTCATTTCTAGCTTCTTCTACTTTAAATAACGGCGCTACGCCTTTGCGTAGCTGCCCGGCTAGAGTCCTACCGAATTCATTTATTATACCGACATACCGGATTTTTGGAGATAATTTTAGGAGTTCTTGGCATCTTTCTTTGTTTTTCTGAGTCTCGACGTCTGAAGGCATTTGGCTGACCATGTTCAATCAAACTGTAAGTGGAGAGGAAATATAATCCAATAATTCTAGGCTGACATCTCCGTCGAATGGCTATCCATACAGCGGATAAATGGATGCTTCAGATACTGATATCTAGTCATCAATTTGGTCGTGTATATAATGCATACACTTCAGCCGGCTCTTCCTGTTACTTCATCAGCATCCTTTCTATTCTAATAATAAAAGAGCAAATCTAATATTAGTTTACTCTATTTTTTACCACTTACTGTTCAATCCCAGTTCTGCTGGATTTATTCCGTTATCTTCACCTTCCTCATTTTTATTACTCATAAATCTGTCTTCTGTCTGGCAGGTCAACATAATAGGTTTCACCTCCCTCGGGGCGGTGGCCTGAAAAACTCTGCTCGTAGAAATAATTCAAAAATGTATAACAAAATGCGTTATCAAAGGTCCATCCTTAGCCATAAAGCTATTGCAGCTTGAATGTAAGTATACCATGCACTTATTAGCCTAAGTCTATCTGTAGCCAAACACCCGTCACATGCTCATCATATAGTCGTCATATTACCGTCAAATAGTGGTCAAATAACAGTCAAATTGGTGACGTGTTACTGTATAGGCGGAGAATAAACAGTACGTCTATGTCTCTCGAGTACTTATATCCAAAAAAGAAGGTATACTACATGAATAGAGAAGGGTGAAAAAATATCCAGACGAATAAAACTCCAAGTAATTAGAGTATGGCTTGATGGTAAATCCA
>DATFBG010000028.1:0-37585 GCA_035253945.1 Nitrososphaeraceae archaeon
CCATGCACCAAATATGCTTTTCAGCCTAGATCTGCTGCAGAAATTCCAGAAACAGTAAAAAAGGCATTTTATATATCAGAGAGTGGACGGCCAGGACCAGTTCTTATAGATATCCCAAAGGACGTCCAGCAAGCAAGGGAAGAAATCTCCTTTCCTGACCTGATAAAAGTAAGAGGATACAATCCGGTAGTAGACGCAGATCTGTCCCAATTGGAGCGGGCTGTCGAGACGATGACCAAAGCCGATAGGCCAATAATTATGGCAGGGGGTGGAGTAATCCTTTCGGGTGCATTTTCCGAGCTCCAAGCATTGGCAGAATTATTAATGGCACCAGTGGTTACGACGTTCAAGGGAAAGGGTTCTTTTCCGGAAAATCACCCCCTGGCGATGGGGCCGATTGGGATGCACGGACACGCAGAGGCAAACAAGATAATTATCGAAGCTGACTGTATAATAGCAATAGGGGCCAGATTCTCTGACAGGTCGGTTGGAAGATTCGATGAATTTGGAAAGGGGATGACAATAATTCACATGGATGTTGATCCTGCGGAGATCGGCAAGAATAAAGCAGCAGATATTGCTATAGTCGGTGACGTAAAGGCATCTCTCCGAACCGCCGTTAAGATGCTTGCCAAGTACGAAATCATGAAAAGAGATATCGATAACCCGTGGCTGAAACGCAGGAAGGAACTTATTGATTATTATACTGATACGATAAAGGATTATCCTCGGGGATTAACTGCCAAAAAGGCCTTGAAAAAATTGAGAGAAGTACTGCCTCCTAGTGCCATCGTAACTACAGAGGTTGGACAATGTCAAATGTGGGCTTCTCTACATTTTGATGTTATATCCCCTGGAACATTTTTTAGTTCAACAGGACTAGGGACTATGGGTTTTGGATTCCCGGCTTCTATAGGTGCAAAGGTAGCGATGCCACAATCTATTGTGGTTGACATAGCAGGGGATGGATCGTTTAATATGACCGAAAACTCTCTTGCAGTTTCTGTGTTAGAAAAACTTCCGGTCATAGTATTTTTGATGAATAATTATATGCTAGGTATGGTGGCACAATGGCAGAGAACATTTTATAAGAGAAGATACATGGGAGTCCATCAGCAAAATTGTCCTGACTATGTGAAGATCGCAGAGGCTTATGGGGCACAAGGAATCAGAGCCCAATCCATGGAAGAGCTAGAAAAAGCACTCAAGAAGGCATTGAATACAGAGGTAGCGACCGTAGTTGATATTACTATCGATCCTGAGGAGGATGTCTACCCCTTCGTGGCACCTGGAACGGGCTTGAAAGACATGATAACAGGAGCATAACCGTAGCGACAGGAGTATTGAATTGGATACAGATGAAAGTCTTGCAAGAGTTAATAACGAGTCGTGGCATATCGTAGCCGCCCTTGTTGAGAACAAGCCAGGTGTCTTATTTAGAGTAACTAATTTATTTAGAGCAAGAAGCTTTAATATCGAAAGTATAACCGTTGGTTCTACCGAACAGGTAGACCTATCTCGTATGACCATAACCACTAAAACTGATGAAAGGACCTTGGATCAACTTGTAAAGCAGCTTAGGAAACTAATCGACGTAGTTGAAGTAAGAGTTTTAAACACTTCAAAAACGGTATATAGGGAACTGGCGTTAATAAAAATGAAGGCAGAAGAGCCAACAGCTAGAATGGAAATCACCACTTATGCTTCTATATTTAGAGCAAATATACTAGACATAGGCCGAGATACCATAATGGTGGAAATTACAGGGACACCCGATAAGATTGATGCCTTTAAGAACCTTGTCTATTCCTTTGGAATTATCCAGCTAGCAAGAACTGGTGTTTCCGCTCTTCCAAGAGGCGAGAGCATCTGAATGGTTGAGATGACTAATATCGTAAGGATTTTTGATACAACACTCAGAGACGGAGAGCAAACTCCTGGAGTATCAATAAATCCTGAACAAAAGTTGCAAATAGCTATCGAACTTGACCAACTGGGAGTAGACGTTATAGAAGCTGGTTTTCCTATTGTTTCGCAAGGGGAAATGCAAGCTGTAAGGAATATCAAAAAGTCTGGATTATCTTCTGAAATCTGTGGTTTGGCAAGAACCCTTGTTACGGATATCGACTCGGTGATAAAGTGCGACCTGAATTATGTGCACACCTTTATCGCCACATCAGATATCCATATGCGGTACAAGTTAAAAATGTCCCCCGAGGAGGTGATACAAAAGGCAATAGATGCAGTGGAGTATGCCAAATCTCATGGGTTGCAGGTAGAATTTTCTGCAGAAGATGCCACCCGATCAGATATAGCTTTTCTAACCAAAGTGTTTGCATCTGTTGTAGAAGCAGGAGCGGATAGGATAGACGTACCGGATACCGTTGGCTATGCTACCCCAGAATTTATCTCTCATCTAGTTCAAGTCATAAAGAAACAGATTGATATCCCGATAAGTTTACATTGTCATAACGACTTCGGATTGGCTGTAGCCAATTCAATCGCTGGAATAAATGCCGGAGCTGCATGCGCTCATGTTACAATAAACGGGTTAGGTGAGCGAGCGGGCAATGCCTCTCTAGAAGAATTTGTAATGGCGTTGCAATGCCTGTACAAGAAGAAGCATAATATTCGTACAAAATTGCTTTATGAGACTTCCAGATCTGTTTCTAATATTATGGGAATAGCTGTACAGGCGAACAAAGCGATCATTGGAGAGAACTCATTCGGGCACGAATCAGGTATTCATACACATGGCATACTTAACAATCCGCTAACCTACGAGCCCATCGATCCCGAGATGGTCGGTAGAAAAAGATGGTTACAGGCCGGAAAGCATGCTGGCGCACACGGAATAAGGGCAATGCTCCGGGATTTCGGTATAGAATGTAATGATGAGCAATTGCATAAAATAGTTGAGAGGCAGAAGAATTTGGCGGACAAGGGCAAACCCATAAGCACGGCTGAATTGCTTTCTATAACAGGAGAAATATTACAGGATAATAAATTCGAAGAAAGATTCAAGCTTTACGATTTCCATATTGTCACCGGGATGAATCTTATTCCCACGGCTGTCGTTAGATTGAATACTGACGGTAGGGACTTGATTGCATCTGAAATAGGAGTTGGCCCAGTAGATGCTGCGCTAAAGGCCATACAAAAAATTGCGTCCGAAACAGCGAATATACGAATTAGAGAATACAAGCTTGACTCTATCACTGGTGGATCTGATGCACTAGCAGAGGTTTCTGTTAAGGTTGAGGATAAAAATGGAAATGTAGTTTCCGCACGGAGAGCAGGCGAGGATGTGGTCGTAGCATCGGTACAAGCTATGATGGATGCAATAAATAAAACGGTATTGCGAAAGGTTCTATATTCAAAAAAATAAGACCTCTTTTGAGGTGTCATTTTGAGCAAATATTGCATAACTATGATAGGAGGAGACGGCATAGGTCCTGAATTGATACATTCCGCAGGTCTATTACTTGATGCCATAGGCGCCAACTCAAATATAAGTTTCAATGTAAAATATATAGATGCTGGCGACGGCGCTATATCTAAATTCGGAAAGGCAATGCCAGATTGGGCGCTGCAGATAATAAGAAATTCCGATGCATGCTTAAAGGGACCAATTGGTGAAAGTGCTGCTGATGTAGTTCTGGTTTTGAGACAAGTCTTGGACTTATATGCTAACATTAGGCCTGTTAAATCATTTCCGAATTTAAGAGGATTGTCAGAGACAATAGATTTGGTCATAGTGAGGGAAAATACTGAGGATCTGTATTTGGGCTGGGAATTTGAAGCCGATGATAACACCATTATCACTTTAAAGCGCACGTCCGAAGGAGCCTCACGTAGGATAGCAGAATATGCGTTTAGAACATGTGGACAGCGAAATAAGAAAAAAAAGGTTGTGGCGGTTCATAAAGCCAATGTCATGCGAAGAAGCGATGGATTATTTGCCAGAACTTGCAGGAGTGTATCCAAAAATTTTCCCGAAATCGAGTTTACAGAACAATATGTAGACGCCTGTGCCATGAATCTTATTCGTAAACCGGACGACTATGATGTTATAGTAACTACGAACATGTTTGGGGATATTCTTTCAGACGAAGCTATACAGGTTGCGGGGGGTATAGGAATGGGGCCAGCAGGTAATATAGGCGATAACTTTGGGCTATTTGAACCCATCCATGGTGCAGCCTTCGATATAGCCGGTAAGAATATCGCCAACCCTTCATCGATTCTTCTATCATCAAAGTTAATGCTTGAGTGGCTTGCAGAAAAAAAGGGGGATGCAGTTGCATTTGAAGAGGCACAGAAAATAGAGCATGCAATAAGAAAACTATTGATAGATAATAGGAAAACAGTCGATATAGGTGGAAGTTTGTCGACTTTAGAATTTACAAAAGCTGTTGTAGATCTAATGTACTAGACGCATAACAAAGTCTAACCTACATACAGTTGTTGTAAAATTATATGCAAAGACCAATATCCAATGAAGGATAGAATTTCCAATGGGATCTACTGGATGCTCATTAGTCAATTTGCTGTCCAATTTAGGTCTAGACGCTATTTGATGAATGGGTAACCACCTAGGACTACCACATGTAAAATGGGGATTGATACTATAGGCTGATATATGGGAGTAATTCGATAGCAAGCAATATGCAGGCAAAGAAATGGCTTGATAATGACGTTTCAATGGATTCTGTCCTAAGCCATACAATAGCAGTAATAGGTTACGGTATTCAGGGTCGTGCTCAGGCAAGTAATATGAAAGATTCTGGACTCAATGTAATAGTAGGATTAAGAAAGGGAGGAAGTAGTTGGGCCTTAGCGGAAAAAGATGGACACAAAGTTATGGAAATCGATAAGGCATCAAGACAGGCTGACATTATTCATGTTCTCATTCCTGATATGGAACAATCGATAACCTACAGAAAATATATTTCCCCGCATTTGAGCAAAGAAAAAGCTCTGAGCTTTTCGCACGGAGCGGCTATTCACTGGAAGTGGATCGAGCCGCCGGAAGATATAGATGTTATAATGGTTGCTCCAAAGGGTCCAGGTCAAAGGGTTCGTGAACTTTATCAAAATGGATTTGGCACACCCTCGTTAGTTGCTGTTCACCAGGACAGCTCTAAAGAGGCTTTGAAAAGGGTGCTAGCAATGGCGAAGGCTATAGGGAGTACACGCCCAGGCGTAATACAAACTACGTTTAAGGAGGAAGTTGAAACTGATTGGTTCGGCGAACAGGCAGATTTGTGTGGAGGCACACATGCCCTTGTGATGAATGCATTTGAAACGTTAGTTGAGTCAGGGTACCAACCAGAAGTTGCGTATTTTGAATGCGTGCATGAATTAAAACTTATCGTGGATCTTATCCAAAAATATGGTCTAGCAGGAATGTATTCTCGGGTCAGTGAAACTGCCAGGTACGGCGGTCTAAGTCGGGGACCACGCATCATAGACAATTCTGTGAAGGAAAGGATGCAAAAAGTCCTAAAAGATATTCAGTCCGGCAGTTTTGCAGAGGAGTGGCTTAATGTGTATCAAAAGGATGGGAAGAATGCTTTTAACAAATACATGCATAGTATCGAAAGTCACACAATAGAAAAGGTCGGCCAGGAAATGCGTGACATGATGTGGCCACCATCCTCGAAAGATAAAAATAATTAATTAGGCCTTGATTTGCGCATATTTTTGTTAATGTGATCAATAATAGTAGATAATGGGGTCCCGGGGCCAAAATTGCCAGTTATTCCTTGCTCCTCCAAAATTCTTTTGTCTCGTTCGGGTATAATACCGCCACCTACTATCAATATGTCTTCGACCCCTCTTTCCTTTAGCAACTTGGCCACCTTTGGAAAAATCGTAAGATGGGCTCCATTCAATAAACTCATGGCAACGACATCAACATCCTCATCTACCGCTATCTTTGCCACCTGCTCGGGTGTACAGAACAGACCAGAATAAATGACCTCAAATCCAGCGTCTCTAAGAGCTCTGCATATTACAAGTGCACCTCTATCGTGGCCATCCAGTCCCAGTTTAGACACCAGTACTCGTAAAGGGCTCTGGACGTTTTCTGCCTCTTCTTGCTGTGCAGACATGAATGAATATCTCCTCCATTATCGGGGCTTAAAATGTTTATTATGATCTGCAATTGAGGTCGGTTTCTATTTGTCATTCTTTTTATATGAGGCCTTTATTAACTGCACCTACTCATAATTTAATAAGCTCTAAAATAGGATTATATTGAAGTTTAATTGCATGACATCTTCTCAAGCATCTAGTATAGTAGAAGGCGTGCTGCAGGCTGACAGAAGATCTATTGCCAGAGCAATTTCTATTGTTGATAATAATGAAAGTGAAGCTCGAGCTATAATCCAAGCCATTTTCGAGAAAACCGGAAAAGCAAGAACTATTGGGTTAACTGGCTCTGCTGGGGCTGGAAAGAGTACTTTAATGGGCAAATTAATTCCAGAGTTTCATTCCTTGGGATACTCTGTCGCCATCTTGGCGGTAGATCCAACAAGTCCAATAACGGGAGGTGCTATTTTGGGGGATAGAGTAAGGATGCAATCTGTTACGAGTGACGATAGAGTATTCATGAGGAGTATAGGATCCCGAGGCTCTTACGGTGGAGTTTCAAGATCTCTTAGAAATATGATTAGGATTCTGGACGCCGCGGGGTATAAGCTTATACTAATTGAAAGTATAGGTGCAGGACAAGTCCAGACAGAGATCTCTAGGCTAGTAGATATAACGGCAGTAGTTTTTACACCCTATACTGGGGACCACATTCAAAACGTCAAGGCAGGATTAACGGAAGTAGGAGACCTTTGTATAGTTAATAAGGCCGATTTAGAAGGAGCGGGCGCACTGTACCAATCTCTGCTTGAATTTATTTCGGATAGCCGAAAAAAGCCTCGTATTCTCAAGGTATCAGCGAGAACCGGCAAAGGAATCAAGGAACTCGCAGTAAATATTGATCAAATGCTAAAGCAGATGAGTTCAACTCAAAAAGAGAGTGAGAAGAAAAAGTTGGAATTTGAATTGAGAGATATGATTTTAAGTACGATTGAAGAAAAGGTTTCTTCAATGTTGGATAAGAACAATAAGTATCACATTCTCATAGATAGACTCGCAAGCAAAAAGACAGACCCGTTTGAAGCCGCTGAAGAAATTATGCGTGCAATATCTTGGTGAGCCCTCCTCGATGTCAATAAATTCTTTCAAGACCGACTCTGGTATTCCTGTCAAGCGAGTATACTCTAGGAAACTGATACCGAAGAATATAGATGATGAAGAACCGGGCAAATTCCCTTACACTCGCGGATTATATCCCAATATGTATAGAGAGAGGCTTTGGACCATGAGACAATACAGTGGATTTGGAAGTGCTGAAGAAACCAACAAGAGATTCAAGTTTTTGCTTGAACAGGGTCAAACAGGTTTATCCCTTGCCTTTGACCTTCCCACGCAGACTGGACGGGATTCAGATAATCCTCAATCAGAAGGAGAAGTAGGAAGGACAGGGGTATCAATCAGTTCCATTGATGACATGTTAACATGTTTTAATGGCATTCCCCTTGACAAAGTCAGTACGTCTATGACAATTAATTCTACGGCGTCAACTCTACTAGCTCTATATGTCAGCGTCGCCGACGCGCAGGGTGTTTCTGCGTCCCGGCTCCGAGGCACAACTCAAAACGATATCCTAAAGGAGTATATCGCAAGAAATACTTACATATATCCTCCGAAGCCTTCGTTGCGACTAATTGGTGATATGATCGAGTACTGCGCAAGAGAGGTTCCTCAGTGGTATCCCATAAGTATATCAGGATACCACATGCGAGAAGCCGGTTCCAATGCCATTCAGGAGCTCGCGTTTACGTTTGCTAATGCAATAGAATACATCCAAACATGTGTAGACAGAGGGTTAAGGGTTGACGATTTTGCCCCGCGTCTTTCCTTTTTCTATTGTTGCACAATGGAATTCTTCGAAGAGATTGCGAAGTTCAGAGCAGCCCGCAGAATATATGCGAATATAATGAAAGATAGATTTCACGCCAAAAATGCCAAATCCTGGCATTTGCGGTTTCATGTGCAAACTAGCGGTGAATCACTGACTGCACAGCAGGTTGACAATAATGTTATCCGAGTTTCGTGTCAGGCTATGGCAGCTGCACTTGGAGGTTGTCAGTCTTTGCATACGAACTCAAGAGATGAGGCCCTAGCTCTACCGACTGAAGAATCAGTCAAGATAGCTCTTAGGACGCAGCAAGTAATAGCAGCCGAAACCGGGATTACAAAGACAGTTGACCCTCTCGGGGGCTCGTATTACGTAGAGTATCTTACGTCTAGAATACAAGAAGAAGTTCAGAAATACCTGAAGAAAATTGACAGAATGGGTGGTGCTCTTGTGGCAATTGAAAAGGGCTTCTTCCAAGAGGAGATCAGGAGGAATGCGTACAACTTGAAGAAAGAAATTGATGCTAAAAAGAGGATTATAGTTGGCGTCAACAAATTTCAGGATTCATCGAATGTTGAGCCTAAATTAGCCGCCATTGATATGGAGATAGAGTCTAGGCAGAAGAACAAGCTAAAATACTTTAAAGATTCTCGCGACAAATCCAAATTTGAATATGCTCTCAGTTCCCTAGAGAAAGCCGCCGAAAAACAAGATGAGAATTTGATGCCATACATCATTAATGCCGTGAAGAATAAAGCAACACTAGGAGAGATTAGCGATTCATTAAGAACCATATTTGGGATTTTTGAACCAAAGATAGTCTTCTAGGAAGTCGAATCGCTATGTGACGTTAGATATGCTCCATCTCTGCGGCGCCTAGGTACGCTAAGCAGGCATTTTCATCTTTAATGCTCACTGTACAGGTTAGAATAAGTTCAAACAAAAAATATTATATCGTTATATACATTAACGACTTGGACTAATTATGCGGATAGACCATGTTGCAATTGCGGTTAATGATCTTGATGAGGCTGTCAAGAATTATAGGAAAGTTTTGAATGCTAACAATATAGAAGTTGAAGTCGTTGGAAATGAGAAAGTGAGAGTTGCCATGATAAATCTAGAAGATACTAGAATTGAACTAATGGAACCAACAGAGGATACTAGCACTATATCAAAGTATCTAAAGGAACATGGTGAAGGAATACATCACATTGCGATAACCGCAGATGATATAGAAAATGACGTATCTAGGGCGTTAGGAAAGGGGATGAAGATTCTAGGGCAGTTAAGGCCAGGATCTTATGGAAGAAAAATTACGTTCATACATCCAAAATCATTGAACGGCGTATTACTGGAATTATGTGAAGCACCCCAAAGTAAAGACTCAAAACCAAAATACGATTCCATTACTTAGTAACCGCAGAATTCGAAGATCAAATGCAACATACGTACTTCTGCTTTAAATTTTGATGATCGATCCACATTTGATACATTTAACCAAGATTGACTCTCCCATCTGTTCAAGTTTTTCAAATTTCTTAGACCCGCAGTTAGGACAAATGGGACACCAACGTAAAGGTTTACTCATGATGCAGACAAGGGCGGCCAGACATTAGCATATTCTCGGCTAACTATGTACTCTAAGTCCTGAGCTTTATTGGTCTGCCTGCATAACCAACATTGGCTGTCTTGTTTTGCCACTTATTATTAGATGATGTACCTTTCCGCAGACAAGGTCGGCCAGACATTAGCATATTCTCGGCTAACTATGTACTCTAAGTCCCGAGCTTTATTGGTCTGCCTGCATAACCAACATTGGCTGTCTTGTTCTGCCACTTATTATTAGATGATGTACCTTTCCGCAGACAAGGTAGTTTGCGGTACTCAAGATTTTCATGCTTTCCTATTTTTTTTATGCGGTTAATACCATCTATGCTGCAGATGATATCGAAAACAGACTTGGAAACTAGATTACTCCATTTTTGGCCACGCAGGATTCTACGTCGAATGTAGGTACCGTTGTAACACTTCTTCCTTACAAACCTGGGACTTCTTACTTCTAAATGAGAAGAGGCGAGGGAGACGACTAGTCGATTGCCAGAGTATATGATATCAAATGGAGGTAACATAGAAATTAACATGGGAAACCACATTGCATTATTCTCTATATCAACAAGGGGTATGGTAATGATTTTTGAAACATCGACCCCTCCTTCAATTAGCGATTTACGTATCATTAGTATTCTTTCACCCGCGGTAAAAGGATTTGTAAAGGTATAGTTCAGTTGTGCGCTACCCACTACAATTAGTACTTCGTTGCACTCACTGAGGATTTGCCTTACTAGTAGCAAATGTCCATTATGAAATGGCTGGAATCTACCAATCACGACACCCCTGTGACTAGCCTTTTTTAACATTTACTCCTCATTTTTATTTAGGCTTCTATGTCGTTTTGGATAAGAAGCAGATGGTATTTCATTCTGGTCATACTTTTATAATCAATAAAAGAGAAAGGAGAGGAGCTGGCTATCATGAAAGATTTTCTTAGACATTTCATCTAGTGTGTTTCCAAGTATCAATAAATCTACTCCGCTTGATATGATCTCAATTAGTATGTTGTATTTTTGCTTTCCTATTGTTTTTCTATCTAATTATTTGTACCTAAGTTTCACTGTCTGAATCGCCGGGGAATTTTCAACTATATGTCAAAGTTTTGAAAATATTTGTTATATTTATAACCTCTCACGAAGTTAATACCGGTTATTATAATTGAAAGGCAAAGTTGCCAAGACGGGATCCGCAGCACAAGGTGAATTATCCTTTATTTGGGCACGGGATCACATGAGAATAATTTCAAAAATTCGGGAAAAAAATGTAAGTCGACAACCTCTAGCTGGCTACAGGCTGGGTTTTTGCTTACACATAACCAAGGAGACCGCTGTTCTATTGACGGCAGCAAAGGACCTTGGAGCCGAAGTCGCTGCCTGTCCTGCTAACCCTTTATCTACACAAGATAACATAGCTGCGTTTCTCTCTGTACAAGGAGTACTAACTTATGCTTGGCGCGGACAAAGTGATGAAGAATACAAAGAGTGCTTAATGGATGTCCTAAGGTTTAATCCACAAATCATTACCGATGACGGCGCGGAATTGCACATCAAAGCGAACAACTTTGCATGGAAAGGCATTCTTGGAGGGACAGAGGAGACTACTACTGGAATAACGCGCTTAAGAACGCTGCAGGAAAAAAAGTCTCTTCTGTATCCTGTTGTAGGTGTAAATGATGCTCTTACCAAGTACCTATTCGATAATAGGTTTGGAACTGGCCAGAGTACGCTCGATGGACTAATAAGGGCTACAGGACTTCTTCTTGCAGGAAAAAATGTTGTTGTATGCGGATATGGTTGGGTAGGAAAAGGTGTAGCCACCAGGGCAAGAGGGATGGGCGCCATAGTAACGATAACTGAGACTGATTGTATAAGGGCCCTTGAAGCATATATGGATGGCTACGAGATAAGAAGGTTAACTGATGTAGCGGTCGCTGGCGCTGTGTTCATTACTTGTACAGGTCAAACTAAAGTAATTAGAGCAGAACATATCCTAAAAATGAAGTCAGGCGCGATTTTAGCCAACGCTGGACATTTCGATGTCGAAATAGATGTCAATTACCTTTATGGGCAAGACCCTAGCCCGTCATCCGTTAGGAAAGATGTAGACTCATTTTGCATCAGGGATAAGAAAATATACCTCATAGGAAAAGGCCGGGTGATAAATCTGGTGAGCGGGGAGGGCCATCCTCCGGAAGTTATGTCTTTATCTTTTGCTAACCAACTCTTATCAATTCTATTTATCGCCAAATTTCACAACAAGTTAAAAAATAGGTTATACAAAGTTCCATGCCATATAGATAAGACCGTTGCTAGATATGCTATTGAAGCCATTGGAATAAAAGTAGACAAATTCACAAGAGAACAGAAAGCTTACAAAAAATCCGTTTGACCTGCTTATTTGCTTTAAAGGGCTGTAATAGTATAGTTACTTTCTATATATGTCACAAAATATAAAATACGATAGAATCCAACACAATAGGAAAATGGCATTGCATAAAGTGGGCCGCAGGGATGAGATTCGAGAAAATAAGGGAAAGGAGGTCAAAATAGAAAATGCTAGACTTGCAATATTTAATATCAAAGGAAAGTATTACGCGCTAGATGCCTTATGCAGACATCAGGACGGATCTCTTGCGCCAGGGCGAGTTGACGGCGAGGTGGTAGAGTGCCCATTACATTCTTGGCATTATAATGTTAAAACAGGCGAGCTGCTAGATTATCTTAAAGGAGTTAAGTTGGCAACCTATAAGGTAATTGTCAATGGAAATGATCTCTATGTAGACCTATAGTGTAGAAAAGATTAGACAGAAACACACCAAGATGATAGATAACAGGCTATGAAGCTACGTAATACACTTTCGAACCGTATAGAAGATTTACATCCTGTCAGCGGTATTGTAAGAATGTATGTTTGTGGCATCACGGTTTATGATCATTCACACATTGGTCACGCTAGGACTATAATATTCTTTGATGTTCTGCGCCGATACTTGTTGTTCAAGAGATATAAAATAACATACGTCCAGAATTTCACAGATATAGATGATAAAATAATAAATAGAGCGAAAAAGGAGGGCGTCAGGCCAGAAGAAATAGCAAAAAAATATATGAACGAATACTTTTTGGATTTTGATTCTCTCCACGTCCTGCGGGCTGACATATATCCTCTCGCAACGGAGCATATTGATGATATAATTAATTTTATTGAGATCCTGATGAAAAAAGGTTATGCTTATGTGTCCCCTAACGGAGTTTACTTTCATGTCCGTACTTTTGACAATTATGGCAAGTTATCAAAGAAGACAATTGAAGAACTAGAAGCAGGATCGAGAATCGAAGTAGATCCGCTAAAGCGTGATCCACTGGACTTTGCGCTATGGAAATTTTATTCAGACCAGCCAAACTGGACTAGTCCCTGGGGTAAGGGTAGACCCGGCTGGCACATTGAGTGTTCTGTTATGGCATCAAAGTATTTGGGAGATTCGTTTGATATACACGGCGGAGGTAGCGATTTAATCTTTCCTCATCATGAAAATGAAATCGCACAATCTGAATCGATATCCAGAAGGGAAATGGCTAGATGTTGGCTACATGTCGGAATGGTCAGCATTAATGCTGAGAAAATGTCTAAATCTATTGGAAATATTATTTCCATCGCTGAAGCAAAACATAGATGGGGAACAAACGCCATCAGAATTTATTCTATCTCCGGACATTATTCCAAACCTATCGACTACGATGACTCGCTGCTGATAGCCTGTCTCCAAAAATGGAGACAGGTCGAAGTTTGTGCCTATGAACTCCGATTCTCCATAGGATCAGGAGGAAAAATAAAGGAAATCAAAAGGCTATGTAGAGAATCCACAATTGCATTTGAATTAGCAATGGAGGACGATATGAACACCGCTTTGGCATTGAGCATATTTATGAAATTTGTTCATGAAATAAACAGATTTGCGGCGAATGAAGAACTAACTAAAGATATGTCTCAAATAGCAATAGACCAATTTAACGGGTTTCTAAATGTTCTGGGCCTAAAAGTGGCCGAGCCAACTGAGTCAGAAAGATTGCAGATAGAAGCTCTCATGGAAGAGCGAAATAGGTTGAGGCAAGAGCGAAAATTCGGTGACTCCGATAACATCAGAAAAAGACTCAATGAGAAATACTCTGTTAGGTTAATCGATCATAAGAAGAGGACGATATGGATGAAAATTGAGGATTCATTAAAATAGAATAGGCAGTATAATACGTCCCCATTTGCCGCTTTTAGGAATATTAAAATATGTTCTAGGAGCGTTTAAGATAATGTGAGACACGCCTATGAAAACCATTAGGAGTTGTGCCTTATGTGGAACCTCACTGCCCACAGAGGACGGCATAAATATTTGCAGTGAATGCATTAAAGTTGCTGATTGTTGCAACGGGCTAGAGGAGCTTTGAGAAAGATCCTGAAGGTGGTATTATTCTACCATTTTCAATGTATCAGAAAGTGTAATTATTCCATTTACTGCTCCCTTTTCGCTTACCAGGACACATTTTGAAAATCTTACTAATGGTATAATCGCCTTGGCCGGCACGCCTTCGTCCACTATTGGAGGAGGAGGATCCATCATTACAGATATTAACATTTTACTAAGTTGCTGCTCTTCCTTCTCTATCATGCTTTTTGCCAATCCATCCTCACTAATAAGACCTATTACTCTGCTTCCGTCAAAAACTGGAACTTGACTTATAGAATTGCTTCTCATTTTGTTAATGGCCGTATGGAGAGACTCATTTTTTTGTACAGAGATCAATCCATGACTGCAAATATCTATTGCTTTCAAAGAATGCTGTTGCTCTAAGGATGTTAGTATTTCGAATATCCTTTTTGCGGTATCATAGCTTGGTTTACATCTTCCACATTCGATTTGATTGATCATGGATGTGCTAATTCCGGTAAGGTCTGCGAGTTTTCTCTGCGTAATCCCTAATCTCCTTCTGGTTTGCTTTATGTATTCAAGTGTTGGCAACATTGTCGATGGTTTGATTTTATTATGGCATCAGTCTTATAATCATGATCTCACGCATATAGATTTATCAATTTAATGGTAATATAGCGGCTATTTCCAGAGTCCTACGTTGCAAAACAGAAGCGCTGTTTCCCAAATGAAGTTTTATATTGTGAAGCAGCAAACGTGGATCAGTGACTGTAAGCAAGGTAAACTCTGGTCAAAACTGGGACTCTGTCAAGAGATACAAATTGACAAAGATACTAAATAGACTATCTAATATTTCTGGACACGGCACTGAACTCGTTACCGTGTACGTTCCTCCTAAGAGGCCATTGTTCGACGTAATAGCTCAACTCAGAGAAGAGGCGGGAACTGCCTCCAATATAAAATCTGACTTGACAAGGGCACATGTGCAGGATGCGCTTAGTAGAACAATAGAATATCTGAAGCTCTTCAAAGAAACGCCACAAAATGGCCTAGTTATATTTTGTGGAGCTATACCCAGTCCAAAGGGTTTTGGTACAGAAAAAATAGAAATATATCCCGTTCTTCCTCCTAAACCTGTTCAAATAAATCTCTATAGATGTGATGATCACTTCTGGACAGACCACCTTAGGGACATGATGAAAGACGAGAGAATAATCGGAATTCTATCCATCGACACCCAGGAGGCGGGGCTAGGAATATTGACCGGTGATAGATGGGAAGTAATCGACTCGCTAACCTCTGGAGTTGCGGGTAAGCACAGACAAGGAGGTCAATCTGCGCGAAGGTTTGAGAGACTTCGTGATAACGAGCTAAATGAATATTATAGAAGAATCGCGGAGCGTGCCCATACAATATTTATCGATCAATTCAATGTAAAGGGACTTATTGTAGGAGGTCCAGGTCCCACAAAGGAAAATTTCCTCAGAGAAGAATATCTTGATTATCGACTGCAAAAGAATGTCATTATAGCTATCGATACTTCCTATTCGGGAAGCGAAGGTGTTCGAGAGATCATAGACAAAGTAAACGACCAGGGCATCATGACTGAGTACCGTCTCATGGAAGAAAAAAAAATTGTCAAAAAGTTTATGGGCGAAGTCTTTTCCAACAAAGGTTTGGGCATTTATGGTGTCGGTGATGTCGTCAAAGCGGTTGAAGCTGGTATAGCCGATATGGTTATTGTGACAGATAATATAAGTTATGTTAAACTAGACTCAAAATGCAAAAAATGTGAAAACACAGAGCAGAAGGTAATTGATAGGTCGTCGCTAGTCCCAAGCAAGCAGGATATCATGACAATACCATGCCGTTCATGCGGTCAAACAGACTACGATATAACTGAGAGGGACATAGTCGAGTATCTTGAGGAGTTAGCTGCAATTTCTGGTGCTAGGCTAGAGGTCATCTCAGGACAGACAGAGGAGGGAAATCAGCTGGCAAGTTTGGGTGGTATAGGGGCGATCTTGAGGTTCAAACCTGTCAGCAAGATGTCTTTAAAGTAGTTTATTATATATCGTTACATATATAAGGAAACCAGATAGTCAGGTTGTGGTTCCTACGAAGATTATGATTATTGAAGACGATCAAGACATCCTCATGCTTTATAAGGACTATCTTAAGAGAAAAGGCCATAATATTAGTGTTAGCTCGACAACTGCAGACGAGGCACTACGCGATTATCAACTGTACAAGCCGGATTTAGTGATTATGGACTACAGGCTTCCAGGACAAAAAAATGGGCTTCAAGCCGCTAACGACATCATTTCTCGATATTCGACTGCGAAAATATTAATCATTACCGCATTCGAAGCAGTAAGAGAAGAGATTGTCCAAATGAATTTATCTCGACATAAGCAGATCACCGTGTTAATCAAGCCTATTAGATTATCGCATCTAGACAGGATTATATCAAAATTCTTAAATGATCTACAAGTATGAGTATAAATCCAGATGCTCGTGCCCTGGCGTTAATGAGATCTTTTCTGCGTATCGGGTAGACCTATGTCGGAATAAATATGCATTACGGACCTTATCTTTTGGGCTGTACTTGTAAGTTGTTCGATATTGCCTATAGTTCTGCTAGGCCATCTACCCTCTCGGCTATCGTCTGTATATCTAGGAATAATATGGACATGAACATGCGGAATTATTTGGTTGGCTGCTCTGCCATTGTTTTGACCGATGCTGAAGCCATCAGCATTTAGGGCTGACATAACTGCCCTCGAAATAGTGGAAACAGTTGAATAGAGGTTTCCAACTTCATAAGGCGTCATGGAGAGTAAGCTTTCATGATGGGACTTAGGTATCACGAGGCTATGTCCGGGATTAATTGGATACTTATCCATTAACGCCACAAAATCTTCGTTCTCATAGATTATGACGGCTGGCGTTTTGTATTTAATAATAGAACAAAATAGACAGGGGCGGTTCATATGCATTGTAAGACCTCACTACTGCACTTTATAGGTTTTTAACTATATTGAATCTGAGTAACCCCATCTCTGTAAAGGATCGATTAGAAATCGATAGCATATTGTTCAATTTAAATATATCATAAACTCTAGAAGTATGACATGGCTGAAACAATAGAGTTAGAAAACTTTGACGTTACATTTTCTTTTCGTTGTCCCAAATGTGATTACCTTAATGAGGAAGTAACCTCTAACGATCTCTTAAGTGGTAATTCTGAATGTGGCATGTGTGAAACTGTCTTCAAAGTCGAAGGTCTAGACGCTGTAAAAATAGCAGCTACACTTGATTGATTCTATGGCAGATTTTATAGATAAAGAATTTAAGCATAATTGAAACAGGTATGTTATGTTTCTGAGAAGCAGAGAGACTATTAGCGGCGCCGCTAGGGCCCCTCACCGTGCCATGTACAAGGCAATGGGGTTGGGTGATCTGGACTTGGACAAACCGTTAGTAGCTGTATGTTCAACGTCGAATGAGTCCACACCTTGTAATATCCATTTGGGAGGCCTAGCGCAATTAACTAAGCACGGAATCAGTGAAGCGGGTTGCACCCCAAGGGAGTTCACAACCATTGCTGTCTCAGATGGCATAGCGATGGGGCACGAGGGCATGAAGGCATCCCTCGTAAGCAGAGAGATCATTGCAGATTCTATAGAGGTAATGATGATAGCACATCAATATGACGCAATAGTCGGTATTGCTGGGTGTGATAAGAGTCTTCCAGGGACTTTGATGGGAATGGCACGAGCTAATATGCCTGCCATTTTTTTGTATGGAGGTACGATTTTGCCCGGAAGGTGGAACAATTGCGATGTTACAATACAGGATGTGTATGAGGCTGTTGGAGCATACGAGGTTGGAAAGTTAAGCTTGCGGCAGCTTACGGACCTCGAAAACGTAGCATGCCCGTCCGCCGGCTCCTGTGGGGGAATGTATACCGCTAATACGATGGCTTGTGTTAGCGAAGCACTTGGTATGTCATTGCCTGGAAGTGCTTCTGCACCCGCCGAAAGCCAAAGAAGGAGAGAAATGTCTGAAAGCAGTGGAAAATCGATCTTACAATTATTAGAGAATAATATCAAACCGAGAGATGTCCTGAGTTTCGAAGCGTTCGAAAATGCCATATCAATTGTTAACGCAATAGGGGGGTCTACTAATGCGGTCCTACATCTTATAGCAATAGGAAGAGAGGTAGGAATTAAACTTCAAGCTAAAGATTTTGAGAGAATCAGAAAAAGAACTCCCTATCTTGCAGATATGAGGCCTGGTGGGAAGTACGTGATGGCCGATCTGGACAAGATTGGAGGTGTCCAGCTTGTGCTGCAAAAATTGTTAAATGCGGGGATTCTTAACGCAGATACCTTGACAGTTACGGGGAAGACAATGCGAGAGAATATCTCATCGTTCGTTTCGCCCCCCGATAGACACAGTACGACAATGGTAAAAGCGATCAGAAGCCCCATTAACAGAGAGGGTACACTAAAAATTCTTACCGGCTCTTTAGCTCCAGAAGGAGCGGTTATCAAGACTGCGAATCTAACGAATAAAAGGTTCATAGGGAAGGCTAAGGTTTTCAATTCAGAAGAGGCGGCCTTTAGCGCTATATCACAGAGAAAAGTAAAGGCAGGGGATGTGCTCGTAATAAGGTACGAAGGTCCTAAGGGAGGACCCGGAATGAGGGAAATGCTGTCAGCTACAGCAGCATTGGTCGGCCAAGGAATATCAGATAGTGTTGCAATGGTTACCGACGGTAGGTTTTCGGGAGCAACGAGGGGGCTTATGGTAGGTCATGTTTCGCCAGAAGCAATGACAGGCGGCCCAATTTCTCTTGTTAAAGACGGTGACTTGGTGACTATAGATTTGGATCGAGGTAAGCTAGATTTAAAGGTGCCCAGGGCAGAGATTAAAGATCGAAAGAAAAAATGGATACCTATCAGGCCTAGATATAAGAATGGCACCTTGGCAAAATATGCCAGTCTTGTGAGATCGGCATCAGAGGGAGCAATAACTAGACCCATCTCTAGTAACTAACAAAACTTAATGTATTCTGATGCATAGTTGATAACGGTTTAAGAATTCAACTAGAATAAGGTTCAAACATTATGACATCTTGGACAATGAGTCATCTATAAATAAGCATATCCAATTTCGGTCATTATTATATGATAAAAATAGGATTAATTGGAAAAACAAATACAGGTAAAACAACATTTTTTAATGCAGCTACTCTTGCTAGCTCTGAAATTTCTAATTATCCTTTCACCACAAAGCATCCTTCAACAGGCAATGCTGATGCGATAACAATTTGTGTCCACAGGGAGTTCGATATTCAAGATAGTCCAAAAAACTCTCGTTGCATTGATGGATGGAGATATATTCCGATAGAGCTAATTGACCTGCCCGGACTTATAAAAGGAGCATGGCAAGGGAAGGGACTTGGGAACCAGTTCCTTACCGTGGCAGCACAGTCAGACGCCCTTATTCACATAGTAGATGTTTCTGGAGGTATAGATGCGACAGGTAAAATCACCGAACCAGGGACAGGTGATCCTGTGGCTGATGTGGGGGATATTGAGGAAGAGCTGGCTATGTGGTACCTAAGATTGTTAGAAGGAAATAGAGACAAAATCTCCCGATCAATAAGCTCGGGTATTGACAGCGTGACTGCAGTATCAGATGTCTTGAGAGGTATTGGAGTAAATGAGGAGCATGTAAAATTAGCATTGCAAAATAATTCTATGATAGAAGGTAAGTTTGATGAATATGATGCTCAGAAAGTCAAGGACTTTTCATGGAGTTTGCGTGACATATCGAAGCCTACCCTCATACTTGCAAACAAGATTGATCTCCCATCGGCTGCTGATAACTTTAACCGATTAAGAGACAAGTACAAAGATATCTTAGTCATTCCATCAAGCGCAGACGCCGAGCTTACCCTCAGGCGCGCTGAATCTCGTGGATTAATCAGATATAATCCTGGAGACGAACGATTTGAGATAAACCATCAGGAGCAATTGAACGACAAGCAGAAGTGGGCACTGAATTTCATTCGGCGAGATATTCTAGGTGAATATTTAAGAACAGGAGTGCAGTTTGCGATTAATGTGGCTGTATTTAAGTTGCTGAGCATGAATACAGTTTATCCTGTTGCAGATGTCAAAAAGCTATCTGATAAGCACGGTAACATATTGCCTGATGTTTATCTAATGGAGGCGGGTTCAACAATAGAAGATCTTGCCAAAACAATCCACACTGAATTGGCAAAGGGTATATTATATGCAGTGGATGCTCGTGACGGGCTGCATCTTCCCAGAAACTACATCTTAAAAGACAGAGATATATTATCAATAGTCTCTGCAAAAAAAAGAAAGTAGTATGACCATAAACTTATATCTACGATATACGGCCCCAGAAAATTCTCGTGAATCCCGTTAGTGCTAAGGTGAAAAACAAAAATGAGTCATTATCTATACCTGGTTTCATATTTTTCTGCATCCTTTTCTGCAAGCCTCGAATGGTGGATTGAATATGCTTTTTAAAGGAATATGTCATGAACTTAAGTCACTACTAATTCAGACCTATTGCAGAGTTCCCATACAAACAATTCTGCTCTCAGGGGGATTAGATAGCAGTATTTTAGCAAGTGTTGCAAGACCTCGGCATGCAATTACTATCGGCTTCGGAACGAAGGCTGAGGACTTTACTTTCTCGTCTATTATTGCCAAGCGGTTCTGTCATCATCATATTAAGGTCCAATTGAACCACGAGATGTTGCTTTCAATTATAAATTCATTTATCGAATTGATGAAAACTTTTGATCCGATTGAAATTAGGAATTCAAGTGTTACGTACGCGGGTATCGAAGAGTCAAAGCGAAGAGGTTATACTGGAGTTGTAACTGGAGATGGCTGCGACGAATTGTTCGCGGGCTATGATTATATGAGGCGATTTGATAGTAACATCAAGTATCTAGATTTAGAGCTAAATAGAATATGGCGAATAATGCATTTTTCGTCGTACCAGATTGGCAAGGCTTTTGGGATTACAATTTGGTCACCTTTTCTAGAGAAGCCATTTTTTAACTACGCACAGAGAATCAATATTTCCGAGAAAATCGGACATTATGGAGGTACGAGCTGGGGGAAATTTATCCTGAGAAAATGCTTCGAAGACGACATAGGAAAAAAGATCGCATGGAGAGCAAAACGAGCACAAGAAAGCGGGGCCAACATAACAGCAATCACAAATTTGATAAATGAGGCCTTCGACGATGACAGATTCGTATTCGAGAAAAGAAAAGCAATGGACGAAGGTGTAATGATAAGAAATAGAGAACATCTTTATTATTACCTGTTGTATCGACGGAAGTATCCTGCTCCAAGAACGGATGACGAAGGTTTCAACCTTAGATGCCCAAGATGCCTATGCCCGTTCCCTTGGGAGGGAAGCTATTGTAGGACGTGCGGCTCATATCCAGTCTCACCATTAGTTAAATGAATATTCATGAATTCATGATAAACCGTCATTGTCATACCGCAGTTACAATCTATTCGAATCAAGATAAACTAGTCAGCCACAATGCGCTACACTAGGTTCTATGTCCAAGGCTCAGTCATGGTAAGCTGGTGGAAGCAACTAAACGAACTTCCTTTTTAATCCTTGAAATTGTAGGATAACTGTAACCTCTTTGCCTATACGACCTTATCATTGTTTTCCAGTTTTTCAGTCTCCACTCAGCTTGACTTCTACTAAGCAATCTCGTTTCCTTCTTAACAATGCTTTTTCTACCTGGCAATAGATATCCTCCGGAAATAGCCTTACACCTTTTGAAAGCAAATCGCAGTCCAAAAAGAACCATGTCGGTTGACAAATAATTCGTATACATTTTTATTTCTCTAGCCTGCTCCTCTGTTAATTTTAATTGAAAGGAATACACTGCCATCTCACTAGAATTCAAACCAAGCGCTATATATTTCTAAATTCGAGTTCTGAAAGAACCTTTTGCCCGGTAAATAAAGCTAAAACAATTTATATCTTCTACCTACTATTTCAAGACTAGCCAGAGCAAAATCGAGTTGCTCTCTATCATGTATTGCAGTGAGAGATATTCGTAGTTGGGCTCTCCCTTTCCTCACAGTAGGAAACCGAATAGCTTGAATAAAAACCCCCTTTTTCAGCAAGAAGTTTGAGACGCTCACAGTTATCTTTTCATCTCCAATTAAGATTGGAATTATAGGACCACTATAATTGCCGGTCACCAAGCCAAGGTTCCGGAGGGCCTTTACAAAGTACTCGACATTTCTGCGAAGCTTTTTCTGTAATAAACCTGTTGAAGCCACTGATATTGAGGTTACCGCAGCTCGGCATAGATGCGATGGGAGAGCTGAAGTGTAAACAAGCTGTCTCGATTTATTTATTAATAGTTCTCTAATATAATGTGACGCTGCTATGTAACCTCCAAAACAACCAATTGCTTTGCTTAGACTGCTTATATGAATATCTATGAATCTAGGAACTCCCAGCAGATCCGCAGTACCAGAATAATCTTTAGAGCGGCCCAAGATAAAGTCGCCATGGGCATCATCCAGGATAGTTATTGCATTTGCATCTTTTGCTAGCCGACAAATCTCAGAAAGGTTAGCGATATTGCCATTCATGCTAAAGATTCCTTCGGTGATTACAAATTTTCTTACAGAATTCAAATTCTGATCTGTATCAATCAGCCTGTGTAGATCGCTAGCATTGTTGTGACTAAAAATCTTAATGGTGGCTCCGCTAAGACGACATCCATCAACTATGCTACTATGATTGAACTCGTCGCTATATATAACTGAGTTCTTATCGGCCATTGCTGTTAATACACCTAAATTTGCCATGTATCCAGTTGAATAGACTAATGCACCTTCTGTCTTTCGATGATTTGCTAGTATATCTTCTAACATTTGTATGTCAGGCGAGTTGCCAGAGACTAGTCTAGAGCTGCACTGAGATATCTGATGGAGTTTGGTCTTGACAGTCCTTAACACTATAGGATTTTGTGATAAGCCTAGATAGTCATTCGAACAGAAGTTTATTGCGCGATTTCCATCTATCTGAATTTGCATTTTCTCTATTGTAGCTATTATATTTAATCTCCTGTACAGACTTTTCCTTCTTATTGATTCAAGTTTTTTCTTTGCATAGCCTTCGAGACTTACCAATTTGATTTCCTTTGCAATAGTATCTATAATTTACTTATATATTTCAGGCAGGAGATTATACATAACAAACTCTATACAGGGCCTTTACTATCTGGGAATTTTATACAAATCATATATTTGTAGAGGTGGCCGGTTCTCTGGTACAGCATGGTTAATTCCAATACTTAATAATATTTAGCTTTAACCAAACTCTGTTTATTGCTTTACATCTCGAAGTTTCATGAAACAGGGCCCAGTTTCAGTCTCTACGGCAAGGCCCATCTTCGCTGCACGGGTATAGTTAGGCTAGTACGATACTTATTTCTAAATTCGAGTTCTGAAAGAAATCTGAGTCTTATTTTTTACGTAAGAAAGGCATCGATTATATATGTCAAGATTAATTCTCTTGAGCGTGTCGGATCATGTGGATAATGTGTCTTTCATTTATGATACTATGAAGAAGGTGGTTGATGGAGGCAACGTTGACTTTGAAGAAGCTGAGCGATTACTTGATACAAGACATATTCTAACGCTTGCTAAATGCGCTAACATAATTACCCGAGAGTTCACGGGGGAACTAGTTGATGTAGAAATGCTAATCAATGCAAAAGCAGGCAGGTGTCCGGAAGATTGTTCTTTCTGTGCTCAGTCTTCATTTTATGACTCGCAATCAGGTATAGATAAATATCCGTTATTGTCTAAGCAGAAAATCATCGAACAGGCACAAAAAGCCAAACAAGGTGGTGCAAATAGCTTCTGTCTTGTTTGCGCATATCGAACTCCTTTCGAAAAGGACTTTGAACAGATCTGTGATACCATAGTTGAATTAAAGAAAAAAGTAGCGATAGATGTTAATGTGTCCTTAGGCTTTATGACGCGTGAAAGGGCAAGGCGATTAAAGTCTATAGGTATAAAGAGATATAACCATAACTTAGAAACTTCAGAGAGTTTCTTTGCACAAATTTGCAAAACACACGATTTTAAGGACAGAGTTAATACGGCTAAAATCGTAAAGGAGGAGGGCCTAGAATTATGTTGTGGTGGTATAATAGGCATGGGAGAAACACTAAAACAAAGACTTGAACTTGCTTTTGCTATTAAATCTCTCCGACCCGATGAAGTTCCAATAAATATTTTAATACCAAAGCCAGGGACTCCACTAGCAAATCTAGAGCCGCTGGAACCTACGGACGCTATAAAAACTATTGCGGTATGGAGGTTCATAATACCAAATACAATTCTAAAAATTGCGGGAGGAAGAGAACTTCATTTAAAAGACAAAGAGAGATTTGCTCTTAAAGCTGGAGCAAATGGGATAATTACAGGGGGTTACCTTACTACTCGAGGAAATAATATAGAGAAGGACATGACTATGATAAAAGAGGTAGGCCTCAAGGTGGCATAAGCCAAGGCATATTTGTAGAAATGATAGCGTCTAATGAAGACGCGTCTAAGATGCTCACGCTCTCTCGGGACTATTGCTTAGATCGTATGAGGTTCGCTATTAAACTGAATGGATATATTTTCATGGTTTGAAAGATACTTGCAGATTGTGCGAATAGACAACCGTTACAGATCCACATTTCTATCGGCTTGAATCGTAGTATTAAGATTGAAAGAGCGACAGCGGCAGAAATTGGAAGTAGATAATAGACAAGGCAAAAGGCTTTCGCAGGACTTGTAGTTGGAAGTGTTACAGATGCCATTGTAACCTATTACACAGGAAGCCGTGACGCCGGAATTGCGGCCACTGTCCTTTCAGCAACTCTTGCGGGTGCAGGAATGGGAGCGCTTGTAGGTACTGTCATACCAGGCACAGGTAAAGCCGCTGGCGCCCCGATCGGCGGCGCAGCGGATGCTTCCAACTTAATCTCGGTATGGCAAAATGGGGTGAAAAGACAGTGTCTGAAGGTGTTTAGATTCATTGTCAAGAAGCTTCAGTGAATATGCATTTTAATATCTGTATCTAGTGAAATTACTAATATATTGAGGTCTTCACAGCCCCAATTCAGAGTGCTTCTGGAGATGTTGTCGTACAGCTATCTATCAATAATTGTCAAAAAATAGCTTCCAAGGTAGGCATTTTGCATATCAGAAATTGCAATTATTAATAGTTAATAGTTGTTCCTGTTGATAATGATGTGTCAATACGTCAATGAATTGTCAGAGTAGGATAATGCAACTCAAAAAATAGCAGAAGCGAGGTCCGGCATTAATACAATATTGATCTAAAGCAAAGCGAAAGACGAATTTCGTCATTTTTCATGTTTTCTAAATACGTCTAAAAAACGACCCATATTTAGTCTTCATTTATTGAAGACCCTTTTTTTACCTTTACAGCGTGATTATATACCAGGTGGAAGACTAAAAAGTAGTGCTAATTATGGACAATTTATCATGTTTGTGTGATAATACGGTTGTCAATCTATGTTTATGATTGAAATATAACAAAAAAGGAGACTCTTATCTATACCATATCTTCAATTTTTTTGGTTAATTCACATATTACGTCTAATAAAAATTTAAAGTCACCTTTACCTATCGCAAGGGGAGGAATTACTAAAAGCGTACTGCCCAAACCTCTGATAAACACCCCCATTTTTAGGGCCTCTTGTGCTATGTAGTAGTTGGTGCGAACTTTTCTTCCGTGATCATCGAGCAATTCTAATGGTTTTTTCTCTTTCTTACTAACTAAATCTATCGCACCTAGAAGACCCTTATGTACTACTTCCCCTACGACGGAGCAACCTTGAATTCCCTTAAGCCTTTTTCTGAGATAAGTGCTGTTTGATCGTATACTCCTCAATAAATTTTCTGTCCGGTAAAGTCTGATATTCGCCATCGCAACAGAACATCCTATTGGGTGTCCAGTGTATGTATGTCCATGACAGAAGTGCTTATTTTCTGAGTAATCCGAAAGGAAATTAGAGTAGATCTCGTTACTGCAAAGGGTAACTGCCAGTGGAGAATAACCGCCCGTAAGAGCCTTTCCGAAGCAAACAATATCCGGATTACATCTCTGCGCCAAATATTCAACCATATTTCCCAACCTACCAAATCCAGTCGCTATTTCATCAACTATTAGTAATATGCTGTACTTGTCACAGAGTTCAGAGATATTTTTCTGAAACCCACGGGGATATACATTTACACCACCGGCTATTTGGGCTCCACTTTCCATAACCATGGCACAGCAAGTGGCACTATACCTCGAAAAAATCTTATCCAGCTTGTCAAGATACTCGTGGTCATCATTCCCATCACTGTTGAGTAGAGTAGCAGACTTAGGAGGAGGGATCTTTTTTGACAATCTCAAAATGGATTTGTAGTGTCTAAAGTAACTCGAAACGTATCCGACTGACATGGCACCTATTGTGTCACCATGATATGCATTTTCCAAGGAAAGAAAACGGTTTTTTCTAGTATTGCCCCTGTTTCTCCAGTACTGAACAGCCATTTTCAGGGCTATTTCAACAGCTGTCGACCCGTTATCCGAGTAAAATACATGATCCATCTGTTTTGCCAGTTTAAGCAAGGTTTCTGCCAATTCTGTTGCAGGCTGGTTGGCCAGACCAAACAGAGTTGAGTGCTGCAGCCGTCTCGCTTGTTTTATTATAGAATCTATAATTTCTTTTCTATTATGACCCCAAACATTGCACCACATACTTGCAGATCCATCAAGATATCTGTTACCCTTGTTGTCTATGAGATAAAATCCGTCGCCTCGCACGATCATTTTATTGTCCTGCTGCATCCAGTCCTTCATCTGGGTGTAAGGGTGCCACACAAATTGTCTATCTGCTTGCTCTAAATCCAATCCAAATAAATTCAACTAATGTCAAATAATAAATATCATTTTGAAAGATAAAGGATTCTTTATAACCGGAACAGATACATGGGTGGGGAAGACGACAGTAGCTGCAGCAATCGCACTGATCATGAAGAGACAGGGATTGGATGTTGGTATAATGAAGCCATTTGCTACCGTAGGTGAGAAATATAACTCGAAACATAAGTCCAGAGATGTGGAAGTGCTTGCCGCCGCTGCGAACGTTAGGGATACGTACTATAATCTGAATCCTTTTTTCTCCTCCTTGCCCACAGCACCTTATACTGCTAGTCTCGTAAGAAAATCCAATAAAGTGAAGGTTTCCAAGGCCGTGGAACTATATTCTAAACTAGCGTCAGCACATGACCGAATGATAGTGGAGGGACTAGGTGGAATACTGGTACCTCTGACGAGGAGGAAGAGTCTCGCAGATTTTGTAAATGCGATAAATCTCCCGGTCATCATCGTGGCGCGCTTCCGGTTGGGTATGATAAATCACATTCTGCTCACTTTGAAGGCTTGCCTTGATTATAGTCTAAGAGTTAGAGGGATCGTGCTCAATGACTTGTCTTCTTGGAATGGCCCAGTCAAGAAGGAATTGATAATGGAAACAATTGAAAAGGTTTCTGGAGTGAATGTTTTGGGATTAATACCTTTTATAACGAATCCGACCCCGCAAAGAGTAGCGAAAATTCTCGAAGGTTGTCTAAGTTATAAGGGAAGCTCGCTCATATACTAACAGGTTCCCACCAATACCAAAAATCTAGGCAAATAAGTTTTTGTATATCATTGGATAGGAAAGTATACTTGGAGGAATTAAAGTGCATGTCTGTTGTTAACTTAAACGATTCTCAGCGGAATAGAGAGTGACTAAACATTTATTTTTCCGTGGGAATTCCTTCTATATTGCGCCGCTGTAGCTCAGCATGGTAGAGCAAATACATAGTCTGTGTCCCATAAGGCTATGAAGCTTAACTGGCTGTTAACCAGTGGGTCATCAGTTCGAGTCTGATCAGCGGCGCTAAATATTACGTTGATTTGCGAGCTAGCACCTATCAGGCCTAGAAGGAGATTATGTCAAGCGCTATTGCGTCAGAAAGTAAGTCTAAATGACGGCTTGATATTATATAGTTATTCTTTATCTCAGTAGGTGACACCCACCTATTCGATGAAGAAAATAGCCTCTCCTTTTTTATTCTGGATTCTAACTCCTCTAGGTCAAGTTCAACTTCTTCGATTTGCTCTGTCTCCATATATCTAATGGTGACCAAAATCTTCTTGACCAAAACCCTCTGCCCGAATCTCTGGGAATAATCTCTTGCATTTGCATCGATATCGACCAGCTTTATCTTCAATTGTGTCTTGTTAAGAGCATCTCTACTCGTAAGCAATCTATCATCAACGAATCTATCAAAGGTCATAAGAAATGGTACATTATTGAAAAGGTTTTAAACATATATTCTATTCACTGCAGTAGATTTGATTGAATAGTTCAGGAACTATTGATCTTTGTTTATCTTCACTATTATTCGAATTCATAAAACGGAGTACCATCAGTAGACAGACCGCAATTTACCATCTTCACGCTCATTCCCGCCTGCGGTATAGTTGAGGGGTGTAGGGACCCGACTAGCTTTATTCCGCGTATTTCTATGACTCCAAATATCACAGGACCACATATAGTGTATGCTGTAGTATACTCCATCAGATGCCCATGAGGTACTTTAATTCTTTTTAACTTTACTTTCGACATACAGTTATAACACCTTTCTACGGGAGGCCATGCAGGAGATCCACAGCTACTGCAATAAGGAATAACAAACCTGTGATCCCTCAAATACTTTAAAAAGCGTTCCGTTATCAAAATTGCATTTTAACTCCAGGCCTTTAGCTCCTCAATATAATTACTGTCGAAGAACTTCCTGCCGCAGCCATATTATGAATCAGTCCAGTCTTGCAACCATCGACCTGGGTTTCTCCCGCTCGTCCTGCGAGTTGCAAGGCTATTTCGGCGGTCTGTGCAACTCCTGTGCATCCAATTGGGTGTCCGCAACCCAGCAAACCTCCCCTCGGGTTAACTGATAGTTGTTGTTGTGTTACAAATTGTCCTCCCTGGCCTTTAGGAGTGAAAAACAAATCCTCGTAAGCCATGATTTCCATGATAGTAAATGCATCATGTAATTCGACGACGTCTATGTCTCGCGGCCCAGTCTGGGACATTATATATGCTTCTCTCGCAGCTTCTCGAGTGCTATTCAAGCCTGCTTCTCCTTTGGCCAGCACTTGAGAGAGACTGGCACCAATTGTTTTCTGTCCTATCCCCCTTATCCAAATGGGCATATCCGTAAGCTCCTTTGCCTTCCTCTTTGAAGCTAAAAGCAGAGCGGAAGAACCAGAGCACACAAAGGAGCAGTCTAGCTTTTTTATAGGATCTGCAATCATTCTTGAATTCATAACTTCCTCCACAGTCACCGGTTCCCTAAACAGCGCTGTAGGATTCCTAGAAGAATTCCTGCGGTTCTTGACTGACACTGAGGCCATCTGCTCTTCAGTAGTTCCAAACTTTCTCATATGAGAGCGGGCGAATAATGATGCCCAGTGAACCGGAAGATTAAATGAACCTCTGGTTAAATCCCATTGAAGTTTTTTAGCTGAATCATTGCTCTCACATTCGGCGCCAATTACTAATACACAATCGCAAAGTCCTGCGGATATCTCACAAAAAGCCGAAACTATTGCTGATGTCCCAGAATTGCAAAGATTATCTATACGATAAGATCTTTTCGGTTTTATCCCCAACATCTCTGAGATAATGCTCGAAGTATATTGAAGGGTAGAACATGTGGAAACTATCACCGAATCAATTTCGGTGCGGTCAATGTTTGTTTTCCTAAACATTTCTAGGCCAGGTTTGCAAGCCAACTCAAAAACGGATGACTCCTTTCTTGTAAATGAGGAGATTTCTGAAGCCACAATAGCAACTTCTTCAGGCATTTCCATTAAAAGCAGTGAGGATTTCTCTTATCGATCCTTCAGAATCATCTTGTAAGGGGTTTATCTGAATTATGGGCAATGAAATGCCAGTCGACATAAATTTGTTGAGAGCTTTAATGCAGTCCTCACGACCACCATAAATGGCTAGGGAATTCAACATTTTATCTGTCACTAATTTGCTCGCAGCATTTAGCCCGTTAGCATTATATTCGGACGTTATGTCTCGAACTTCGTTTCTAAATCCGTTTTCTGCCAAGAACTTGTTATAGTAATAACCGACGGCCACATAAAATGCTAGGGTCTTGGCAACCCGGTCTCTTCCTTTTTCGGGATCCCTGTCAGATACGGACGTGATAAAAATACAGGCAATTTCAAAGTCTGTCTGCCTACGCCTAGATCTAATAGTTGATACTACCCTCCGAAGTTCATGTTCTGGGCGAAGATAAAGCAATATGCCGTCAGCAACTGAGGTAGATAATAAAATCATCTTCGGATTGACAGCAGCAAGAAATATAGGAATATTGTGTCTTTTCGGTTTAAATGCCAATTTGAAGTTCTTTATTTTACAAATCTTTCCTTCATAATTAACAAGGTCTCCAGTAAGAATTAAGCGTATACAATCAACATACTCTCTCATTCTTTCGACTGGATTTTCAAGGTTTGATCCATGCCAATTCTTTGATAAAACAGGAGTACTAGCTCCTAGACCTATTAGCATCCTCTCATTGGAAAGCATATCAACGGTAGCAGCCGACATGGCAATAGTAGATGGGGGCCTTGAAAAAATACTAACAATTGAGGTTCCAAGTTTAACTCTACTGGTTATTTGAGTAAGTGCCCCAAGTGAAGAAAATGCCTCTCGCCCCCAAGATTCTGGCACCCAAATGGAATGCGTATTATAATTATTCTCTGCTTGCTGTCCAGCTGATAGCATCTCTTCTGGTGTAGTCAGAGTTCCCAGACTATAGCCTATGCGTTCTATGCTCATGATAGCAGTCTGCTATTCTTTATTTCCCTGCTCGCTTCTTCGATATCCTTATGAGAATCGATTGATCGCCAAAAAGATTTCTCGTATTTTATTGCCTTTACTTTTCTATCCTTTATCATCATAGGCAGCGCTGTCATCTCTATATTACCGCTATCCGGTAGATATCTAAAGACTTCCGTTTCGAAGTAATACACTCCGGCATTAATCCACCTGTCTTGAATCTGTGGCTTCTCTACGAAGCCTGTGATGTTAGAGCTCTCATCTAACTCAATTACACCATATGGACTTCTTAAGGGAACTACAGCTATAGCGGACAAAGTCATTCCGTCTCGTAACATATTCGGGTCTAAATCTGTGAGTATATCACCGTTTACCATAAAAAAACCATCACTTTCTGTTCCTCCCAGAAGGCTTTGCGCGTTCTTAAGAGCTCCTCCAGTACCTAACGGCTCTTCCTCGACCGCGTATCCTACCTTTACGCCAAACTTGCTCCCGCTACCTATGTAGTCGATTATGTGTTCTTTAAGGTATCCTACACAGATAACAATTTCATCTATTTTAAATTTTTTGAACCATTCTATTTGCCATTCTATGATTGGTTGATTCAGAACCTCTATCATCGGTTTCGGTCTTTCATCAGTTAGAGGTCTCAAGCGTTTGCCTAATCCTCCCGCAAGAATGACTGCTTTCATGATCTTAGCCTACTCTAATTCACGGAAATATCCGCGACTCTTTTCACAAGTAAAGCTTCCTTTTTACTTTGCAAGTAGATTTTCAGTCCCCTTCGTTACGAGAGTAGATATACAAACCATCCAGAAATACTCTCTGGTCTTTTCCCTTTACCTTCGTAGAGGATTCGATATTTGCTGCTGTTTGTGACACCTCCTCAAGGCTTGGACCTTCAACGATAACATCGTCCCCGGTTATGTTAACCTTTGTTGCATCACCTACAATATGTGAAATCCTAGGTGATCTTTCACCAAAAAAGTTTTCTACGTGTATATCTCTGCCCCTTACTTTAACAGAAATCGGAAAGTGTGCAAAGACTATCTTTAGTTTATACCTAAAACCTTTGTCAACACCTTCCAACATATTATTGATAATACTCCTAGTAGTGTTCGATATTGCTAGGTCCCTTTTCCTTTTGCCTGCAGGTCTAATAGTTATTGTCCTATCAGTCACATCTATGAGGGTCGGCAATTTGCGAAAATCTTTGTTAATAGTACCCTTTCTTCCCGTAACTACTATATAGTACCCTTGTTTTTTTACGCTGACATTCTCTGGGACCAGCAGTTCTGCCTCGTTTTTACCTCGGGCGAGCTTAGTAGACATAACCTATTAGCACCCCTCCAAGGCCTTCTTTTTGCGCTTCGTGATGCGACATTATTCCTGCGCTTGTAGAAACTACCAGAATTCCCATGCTGTAGGCTGGAAGATATTGGCGTTCCCAATCCAAATACTCGTCCTTTTTCACACTAAATCGAGGAGTTATAACTCCACACTTGTTAATCTTCGCTAACAACTGTATACGAAACTTCCCTGCGCGTGCATCGTCTATTTGCTCAAATTCTCCTATGTATCGGTACTTCTGCATAGTGCGCAGTACATCGCTTGCAAATCTGGAAGCCGGAATTACGATACATTCTTTTTTTCTTCTTGTCTCGTTATTATACACAGTTGTAAATAAGTTGGACAACACATTTAATGCGGGCATTTGGGTATTACCAGACCACCTTCACTGATATTTGATAAAGCCCAGGCTTGAGGCCACTTCTCTAAAACATTGTCTGCAAAGCATGAGGTCATACTTCTGTATTAGCGCAGTATATTGACCACATCTTCTGCACCACCTAGTCCCTTTTCCGTGTGATACTTGTTTTCTACCTGTTATACTGTATTCTCTGGGCTTAGGCATTAAACTATTTCAACTCCGAAGGTTTGCTTCAAGAAACTTATTGCATCTTCTCTTGTTATTCTATGGCTTTTTCCTATGTTAGATTTATTTCTTTTCCTAGAAACTCTATATCCTGGTCTGGCTAATGCCAAACACACATCCATACCAAAGATTCCAATCTCGGGATCGTATTTAGTACCCGGAATGTCGATGTGTTCATGAATGCCTATTGATAGATTACCGAAATTATCAAACGACGAAGCTTTTATGGTATTGCCCTTGGCCGCGAGGGTTCTCTTTAAAAACTCGGCTGCTTTCTCTCTTCTCAATGTGACCATAGCCCCAATAGGTTCACCCTTGTGTATTCCAAAGTCCCTAATTGTATTCTTAGCTCCACAAACCTTAGGCTGCTGTCCTGTCAGGATGTTCAATGCTCTTTTTGCCTTCTCAACGGGCTCACCCGATCGTCCAACTCCTATATTTATTACGACCTTGCTAATTGCTATTTTCTTCATCGGAGAGAGTTTTGTCTCCAAACTCATTCTAGCTCACCTTAATGGCGGGAAATTCTGATGCTACCGCAATTACAATGTCGGCAGGCAACTCTACTAATCTGCCCTCGAGGGATAACAGAACTCGTTTAGGAAGAGAAAATACGCCATCCCGGATGTCTTCGACCTTGCCGATTAACCCTGCGTTTTCACCTCTAGTTATTAGTGCGGAACAACCTTTTTCAAGTTTGATGTGAGTCGTGACTTTTAGGTCGGGAAGACTGACAACACAACTGTCTCCCACATTCATTGGTTCACCTATTGTGATTGTCTTACCGTCATGAAAGCCATATTGTAATTTGCCTCCTCTGTTCATCATTTTGTTCTTAATCTTAACGATTTTCAACATTTTTTCTTGGCCAGAAATGCCGACTGGTTTTAGAATGTCGGCGTCTTTTGCTATGAACCGAAATGCTTCCCCAGTGGGAACAAATTCCAGTACGTCCATCAAACCTATTCCAAAATTGATGTTTGAGCGTATTTTCCCGTCAACCTTTACTTTCTTGCCAGTCGCAATTTTCTTAGCTTCTTGCATTGTGCTGCAAACCTTAAGAATGTCTCTTAGTACAACCCCTAATGGGTAGGCAGTGCTCCCAGAATGGGGGCCAGGATGCACCTTAAGAACAAATCTGCTATGCTTTCTTTCAATTCTCCAAAAGCCTGGGGCCATCTGCCTCTTTAGTCTTGTACGTCCACCTTTGTTTGCCATTATCTTGCTTTCTCCTTAGTCATTCGCTTTTTTCTCGTTTGCCTTCTAGCTCTCTGAGGGGTCTTAGGTTTTTCTTTGGATGACCGCTCTTCCAATCTCTCTCGTCTATATTTGTCATCCAAATTCATATTGGTTATCATGACATTGGAAGAGTGAATCCTGACCTTCACGTTTCCTCCACGGACTTTTTCCCTTTGGATGCCTTCAATTGACAAACCTCCAGTCATGATGTCCACAGATTCAACCTTCCCTTCAATTCCATTATATTCTCCCCTCGTCACTCTAACTGTGTCACCTTTTACAACGCGGCATGATCTAAGACGGTACTGCTGACGCAAGTTATCTACTACGTGAGCCGCTATTGAGCCACTGCGCATGTGTTTTGATATATGAATCAAGTTAGGGTTTATTCTTGACATACCTAAAAACCTATATTATCATCGATGCAAGATTTGCTATTCTCGGCCATTTTTCGGCTGCTTCTGCCGCAACAGGGCCTTTTATGTCTGTTCCCTTGATTTCTCCCTCAGGAGTGACTAAGACAGCGGCATTGTCTTCAAATATAACGCGCAGCCCACTCAACCTCCTAAGAGGATATTTTTGCCTTATTATTACTGCCCCAAAGATCTGCTTTCTAAGGTCAGCTTTGCCCTTCTTAACGGTAACTGTTACAAAATCCCCAACAGCAGCCGATGGCATTCTTGAATGCCTCCCTTTATATCGGTTAACCATAGCTATTTTTAGTATCTTGGCACCTGTATTGTCTGCACAAATTAGAGAAGCAGTAACCGGAAGGGCCCTAGTAATATACGGGCGAAATTCTTCTACTCCCTTTGCAGAAACAGCTCTCGTTTTAGCTGCCATCGACTTTTCCTGCCTCGATGACGGTGAATGAGACAGTCTTTGAAAGTGGTCTGCACTCTGCTATTTTTACCCGCTGTCCCTCCGTAGCAGATAAACATGCAGGCATATAAGCATGCACCTTAGAGCGGCTTCTCTCCAATCTCTTATATTTAGCGACAGGGTGTGGATATTCCATTGCAACTACTACCATTTTGTTAGATTTTGAACTTATAACTATACCGTTAAAGGACTTTCCTCTAACAGGAAGAGACCCATGAAAAACACAAATGGGATCATTACAAGTCTTTCGAGGCGGAGTAACTGATATTCCGATATTTCTGACCATATTAATCTTCTTAACAGTTTCTTGTGATTCGATCTTCGGGCCTTCCTATTAGCGACGCGCCACTTATAAAACAAACTCCAGAATCAATTGCAAATCCGATCTTAGTGGCATTCTTCTTTGTAATCATTTTCGTTCCTCGCGGTGTCCTTATCAAAAACGTGTTTTTTGTTTCATTAATAATGTTTCCTGAAACATCTGTCAGCGTCACCGAAGTGTCGTCTAGGATATGAATATTTAATCCAATGAGCTCATGACATAACAGTGTATCTGCCTTTATCATGGCCTTTTACTCTCTCTTTCGTTAAGAATTGTTAATATTCTTGCGATGTCTCGTCTTATCCATCTAATACTGCCAGTCTCTTTTTTCAAGGTACCCTTTGCCCGTTCTGATTTCAATTTCAGCAGTTCAGCTTTAAGCTCGGATAGTTTCTCCCTCAGATCGGTTTGATTCATCTCCTGTAGAACTCTCAACTTGACCCTACCCATTTGTACTTCCCTCCGCAGCCAAGGCTCTCTCTTGTCTTTCTTCAGTAGAAGATGAAATCCTGTTTGTCGATGACATTTCACTATCAGCTACAACGTTGACTTCAGGCTTGGCGGGCAATTCTCCCTTACTGACTTGATTATCTACAAGCTCAAACTCCTCTGGAAGCTCATCTCTTTTAGCTATACGCAACTGAACGCCCATTAAACCCATCTTAGTCAATACATGTGTTATGGCTGTGTCTACTACACGGGAAGCTACGTCTCCACTCTTTGGAATTATACCTGCAGAATGTTTTTCAAAGTGAGCTCGTTCACTACGCAGCTTTCCTGATATGGAAACCTCTACTCCTAAAGCTCCGGCGCTCATAACGGTATTGATAGTCCAAAGAGCTGCTCGTCTAAAAGCCGTTCCCCTCTCAATCAGCTGTGCTATTCTATTGCACATTATTTTGGGATTGAGTTCCGGTATGGCAACCTCCATAACAGAGATTTGAGGACTACTGAGGCCAAATTTTTGCTCAAGCTTGCTAGTAAGATCCTTAATCCCTGTTCCCTTCCGTCCGATAACTAAACCTGGTCGAGTGACATATAGGGTGATCCTAGTTCCTATCGGAGTCTTTTGCACATCTACATATCCATACCCTGCGTCCTTCAATGTTTGTGAAAGAAATTCGTCCAGCTCCATATTTCTGTAATTGCTTTTAATAACATTTTTTACTGCACTCATTACCTTACCTCCTGGGCAACCAATTCGATGTGTACCAATGTGTCTATTTTTGGGGTAGACCTCCCCATAGCTCTGGGCATAAATCTCTCTAACTTTCTTGCCTTGTGAACTACAGCACTAATTATTTTAAGCCTGTCTAGATCCATGCCTTTATACTCGGCATTAGATTCCAAATTGTCAAGAAGTCTTAGAAATTCTTTCGTAGCTTTTTCTGGGAACCTGCCCGCAAAAAAACCGTCTCGAATGTTGGATCTATGGCCAACTTCGTTATTGTATCTTCTATAAGGTATAGCTACTTCTTTTGATAGAACTCTCTCAAGGAACTCTCTCGATTTCTCCAGAGACATTCCCTGGATTGCAATTGCGATTTCTCTTGAATGTTTATGAGAAATATCCTTATCCCTTATTCTCGCCCTCACATGTCTCAATTTGTCAAAATCTTTAAATGCATACGAGGACTTTCCCATAAAATGCTCACTTCAGGGGGACATACAAACTGGATCGAGAAGAACCTACACCAGGGGCACCATGCTGGACTCTCTTATTTGTGATGGCATATTCGCCTAGATAATGTCCAATCATTTCCGGTCTTATGGAAATAGCAGAAAACTCCTTACCATTATGTACATTTATAGTTAGGCCAATCATATCGGGAAGAATTATCATATCTCTCATATGAGTTTTCAAAGGCCCTTGCAATTTGCCTTCCCTAGCCATTTTAATCTCTTCACGCAGCTTTCTTTTCTCATCATTCATATACTTGTCTACTCGCTTGTCAAGTGATCTACGTTGTCTCGAATTGAGAATAGGTAATATGGATTCTATAGACGATGATTGTAATTGTGACAAGGAATAACCTTTGAATTTGAATTCACGGACCAATCAGAATCAGTTATCTCCAGTTACTGTACTCCTTTTAAACCTAACTAAGAACATGTGATATTAAACCAGCCCCAACCGTGTAGCAAGCTCTCTTGCTCCGCCTTCAGTC
>DATFBG010000029.1:0-10990 GCA_035253945.1 Nitrososphaeraceae archaeon
CGAGGAATGAGCATTGTACTGTTTGCATGAAAGAGCTAACCGGACACAAGTACAAGCCATCACCTGATTGGAATCTGCACGGATTACTTTGCAGCGACTGTCATATTGAAAAGACTAGAGATTTCATACTAAGAGGTGAAGAGGAGAAACGACGAGAATTAGAACACAAAGAGAGGGAAGACAGAACTTGTGATATATGCAACAACGTGATTGCCTTAGATGCTGACAAAAAAAAGCCAGAGTGGAAGTGGAATATGGACACAGTGAAGGTACTCTGCTCTCAGTGCTATGAAACGACAGAAGCAGACTTCAATAGAAAATTGAACTTCTGTGCTCTTTGCGATATAAAAATGGGATTCATTCGGTACAATCCGAAACCGAAATGGAGAATAGATGGTCAACTATGCAGAAGGTGTTGGGATGAGCAAAATTCGAAGAGCAAAAATGCCAATAGATAGATAGATAATAGTAGATAAAAATAATGATGAATAACTACGAATAAACTAAAATAAAGTCTACGAGCTGATTGTAATATTGTACTCTTTTTTCCATCTTCTTACGCGCAGAAACAAATGCGACAAATGTAGAAGGAGATTTCGTAAGATTGAAGAGTTAATGCAGCATACTCAGGTAGTGCACGGAAAAGATACCTCCTACCACTGCAGAAAATGTAATGTTAGCTTCCAAGGAATGGAACAAATGCGAGATCATGCAAAGAAATTCCACTCATATAATAAAATAAAACAAGAACGTAAAGAATAAAGAAATGTGTCAAGTCGCGAACCAGAAGAAGCATTACGAAGGACAACATGCACAGAGAATGACGAATTTGCATTAGGATAAAGTTTATAAGCATTTTCAAGTTTTTAAACCAGCAAGACTGGGTGTCTTTTAGGTGGGAACCTTTGTGACAAATACCCACATATCGACCAGGTTTTGTACTGGCAACGTAGCTATATAGCTATATATAATTGTCAGTTTTGTGTGCATTGCTGATGCTAAAGCATAAAATAGACACTCTGCTAATTACGAATTTAGATGGCGAAAACGTGTCTAAAATGTGGGAAGACATTTGACGAAAAAACTGTAGAAGATCCTGCCGCAAGTAAGTACCCTGCGTGTCAGGATTGTTGGAAGGAATGGACAACTCATGCGATAATGGTAATGAATGAAATGAGACTTGATATGTCCCTTCCAGAACATAGAAAAATGCTTCGTAAGTACGAAAGAATGTTCTTTGGTTTAGAGAACCAAGAAGGTGAAATTCAGAAAAATCCTGATAAAAGGCCCGATGCATCCTAATGTTAGCTTGTCTTTTCGTACTTGTTTTCAAAGAGGTAATACACACATAGGCTAGCAAGCGATTCTCAAAAGAGAAAATACCAAATCTTAGTCATAGTTTTAGTTTTTGTTGTATCAGCTACTAACATAGGAGCAATTCAGATTAGAAGGTAAATGATTACAAGCGGAAAATCCATGAGAATAAATCTATTTCATTCCTAGGGCCCTGAGTCCCGACTCTGGTATTAGGGTCATTATCTTATGCTTGTTAGGAAAGGACAAAATAGCTTCCTTCAAACAATCAGCCAGTTTTTGCTTCTGAGTTTCATCCAGAACAACAAATGTCTGTGTAATCTCTTCGACTGGCATTTTTTGAATGATTTCAGGAGAATTCCTTATCGCCTGACAATAGAACTTTGATATCTCCACTATACGCATCGTGTCAAGGTTTGATAATACTACGAACCAGGTCTTCACTAGCGCTGATATCTTTTTCCCTTCGAATAATGGAATAGCTTCTAAAATGTCAGATACTACTTCGCGCTTGTCTTGCTCGTTCAAGAGATAAAATTCCCTTAGCCTCCCTTCTAGCATCGGCTTTCTTAAAAACTCCGGAAGATCTATGAGTGTTCGTATAATATTTTCTGCAGCGTGCTCTTGAGAGAAAGAAGTCATTTGCGCTTTACAATGGCTTTCTTTTCTTGCAACTAGGTATAAAAGATAACTCCAGCTGCATATACAGATGGATTATATTGAACTATCTCGGCTGGCGTATGTGTAGACTGTCTAACTGTCTAATTAATCCGTATTGTACGCACTTCTTTTTGTATCCACTTCTTGCTTTCCTGAGTATAGGACATTTTCTTAACTAGCCTTAAATAACCACACAATCCAACGATCAATGATGCCATGTACCGTAATAGTTGGTGGATTCTTTGGGGATGAGGGAAAGGGAAAAGTTATCGCTTATCTAGCAAGGCACTATAGCCCCATGGTTGCTGCACGGGGAGGCGTAGGGCCCAATGCAGGCCATACTTTTGTATTAGATGGAAAAACCTATAAGGTACGCATGCTCCCTAGTGCAGCATTAAACCCTTCTACTAGGCTTTTAATTGGTCCTGGTGTATTAGTTAATCCACAAGTTCTTTTGGAGGAAGTACGAAATTTTGGTGTAGGTGACCGAGTTTTTGTTGATAGGCAGTGCGGCATTATTACGAAAGACCATATAGAGAAAGACAATACCGACTATCCTAAGTCAAGACTGGGCACGACTGGAACAGGAACAGGACCAGCGAATTCAGAAAGAGCTCTTCGAACTCTCAGATTAGCAAGAGAGGTTCCCGAACTTTCCCAATATACCGAAGATGTCAGCAATGTCATTAATTATGCTCTGGACAAGAACCAAATGGTATTAATAGAAGGCACACAGGGAACATTTCTTTCATTATACCATGGAGAATATCCGTTTGTAACCTCGAAGGATGTAACATCTTCTGCTATTTGCTCAGACGTTGGAATTGGGCCAAAAAGGGTTGACGAAGTTCTACTTGTCTTGAAGTCATACGTAACCCGGGTAGGACAAGGTCCTCTGAAAAATGAGATTGACGACTCTGAAGCGAGAAAACGTGGATGGACCGAGTACGGAAGCGTTACAGGCAGACAGAGGAGAGCTGCACCATTTAATATGGATCTTGCCACAAGATCCATACAATTGAATAGCGCCACCCAATTGGCCCTAACCAAACTAGATGTCGTTTTTCCTGCATGTGCAGGAGTAAGAGAATACTCAAAGTTGCCAGGCGAGGCGAGAATATTTATAGAAAATATAGAACAAGAGACTGGGCTTAAGGTGATATTAATAGGAACAGGGGCAGAACTTAGTGATGTAATAGACAGATCTTCGTCATCATCGTTGTCGCCTAACCCTGCATAGTTTGTGAAAAGAAATTGGGATTTTCACTGTGATTGTATTTCGTTCTTTCACGATTTCATTATTGTACTTGTATTGGAAAAAGCCCGTACTTGTTTTTGAAAATGAACATAAAAGATATAAAATTATGAAGTTAAGGAATACTTCTAATAGCTCTTTGATACTAATGGTTTTAAAATACTGAGATTGAAAGTCAAACCTCCTTATTACATTGAACTCTACAGCCTGAATGATTTTGGAAGATTTGTGTGTGCACTCGAACGCACACCTATGCCTACATTTTCTTTATCTCTGAATTCAGACCAAATTCTAGCGGTTCAAGCTGATATTATGGATACAAGGCCTATTATCTACTTTGTAAAGAACAATACAATAACACAAGGGCAATATCTTGCCTACAGAATTACTGGGGGTTCAGAGGAAATTAGAATTGTTGATTCCGTAAACAATCCAAGTTTTGTCTATTCGCCTATTATCAATATCAAAAAGCTACCCTCAAGTATGTCGAAAAAGAGCGCCAGGAAAAGCAGGAAATCAGGATATGCTGCCATAAAGCTGATGGATGTCTATAGTTTGGCCAAAGTTGCTGCATATAAATCAATATATGACGAACCTCCATTGCCTATTTTTCTTTTTCCCAAAAATGAAAGTGTAGATATCCGTTCCCATAGTACTTCACACACGTTCATTATGGGGACTACAATAAATCTGACCGAAACAGACTCTTTATCTTATTTTTACTATATTACTACAAGGGAAGAGCCCAAATACAGTTATCTAAGATTTTCAAGCCAGAGTCCAGAGCAGCCAACATTCTCCAATAGAATAGACGAACATGGTTACATCTACCTAAAGATAATAAAACTTGCGTGTGCACATCCGCTCGTAGACTTAATATGACTAAAGTTTCAGGCTTGACCCCCTTTCAAAAGAGAATAACAAGAAGTTCGAAACTAAAGAAGAGTCGGATTGTATTATCACTTGATCCCACCCCTAGGCCTGAACTAAAAAAATATGTCATGAATTCTATCAACCAGCTGCAGCGACACATTTGTGCGATTAAGTTAAACTTTCATCTCATTTTGCCATTTTCTAAGGTAGATTTAACCGAGATTAACGACTTAGCTCACAAGTATGGATTAGAATCCATCGCAGACATAAAATTAAATGATATAGTCAACACTAACCATATTACTATCCATTATCTATTAGAAATGGGCTTTGATGCAGTGATCGTTAATCCATTCATGGGAAGGGCTGCCTTGAAATCAGCAGTACAGCAGATGCACGCAAAGAATTGTGGAGTAATAGCATTAACGTACATGAGCCATCCTGGAGCCAAAGATTGTTACGGTGCAGATGTCTTTGATGACCGTAACAGAAAAATCATTAGTATGTATAACCTGTTTCTTAATATGGCCATTGATGCTAGAGCAGATGGAATTGTGGTAGGCGCTACACATGCAAATATTCTAAAGGAGGTTTCCCATACCAAAAGGATTCCTATTTTTTCACCCGGTATAGGAACGCAAGGGGGGAGGGTCGATATCGCTATTAAGAACGGAACTGACTTTTTTATACTTGGCCGATCTATAATAGCATCTTCTGATCCTCTAAACGAGGCCAGAAAATTCCAACGACTAACCTCATCGTTATAGGTCGAAGGTGGGAACTTGATTTCGGTTTGCCATTGATATATGGGACGAGTGTGAATGGAAAAAACCTATTCATTTCTGCTTCAGGCCAGCAGCAACTATAGAATGTAGATTAGATCAAAACATATATTTGTTCTTCAAAAAATCATTTGCGTTAATTAAGATATCCTTCGCGGTTTTATATGTCAACTTGGTCCAAGCCTTGTCAAACTTATTCCATGAATATGCTATATGTTCGTTGGATAGAATCACTCTTTGAGAATCTGCCTTAGCAAGAAAGAATATTACTTCCTTACGCACCAAATTTTGTTCGCGCCTGTAATTGTATGTTACTTTTCTTTCGAACCCCTTCAAAAAGATTACATTTTGAATACCTGTTTCCTCTCGTATTTCACGGCATGCGGCCTGTGTCTCATCCTCGCCATTTTCGATATTGCCCTTCGGAAAATCCCAATGACCAGCGCTATATTTCAATAGCAAAAAATTAACATCTCTTGGATATTTGATCGAGAATATTACTGCTCCCGCCGATCTTTCCATCAACATCTGGGCGTATTTTATATCTGGTCTTTAGTAACTCTTTCTACTTACTCACTTTACTGATTGCTATACCTTTCAATATGGGTTAATGATTTGAGACTTGCTAGCGAGGCGTCATTGATAGATATAAAATTATATGAATTCGTACAAATATTCTCAATGTAACTTCACCTGCCATATCTTCTTAGCCGTGATTGATATGTCCTAATTGCTCTCATTAGGTCTATTTTTCTAAATTCTGGCCAAAATACATCCATGAATACTAGCTCGCTGTATGCACTTTGCCATATAAGGAACCCGCTAAGCCTTTTTTCTCCTGAAGTCCTCAATATTAGATCTGGATCTGGCTGAGGAAGATGAGACGTATACAGGTATGATTCGATAACTTTCTCATCTATGTCTTCGATCTTTATGTGCCCTGTTAGTGCCCGTAGCGCTATCTGCCGTATGGCATCGACTAGCTCTTTCTGTCCACCATAGGCAACTGCTATATTTAAGAACATGGAGCTATATTTTTCGGTCTCTTTCTCCAGTTTTAAAAGAATGTCTTGCAAGTGACCAGGAAGGAGTCCTACATTGCCTATTGCCTTAATCTTCATTTGCCGCTTATGAATTCGAGAATCTGCATAGAGTCTTTCTAGTTTATGCTGAAGCAACTCGTATATATTCTTAAGCTCATCATCAGATCTTGCCAAGTTCTCATTAGACAAAACGTACAATGTAGTAATTTTTATACCGAGGTCATGAATCCAGTTTAATAGTTCTTCTGCTCTGTCAGCTCCTTGCATATGCCCATTTTTTATTCCCCCGGGACCGAATCTGGCCCATCTTCTGTTTCCATCCAGAATAATTGCAATATGATTGGGCAAGCTTCCATCCAGGATTTTTGATTCAAGTCTCTTTTCGTAGAGATTATAAAGTCCGCTGTGCTTAAGAATTGTATCCACGATGGCCTTCTTGGGAATTTCCTGCATCCACATAAAATATTAGACTAGAAGAAGAAGAATGATTATATCTTTTGCCATAGTATGTCAGTGCTCATGGATCAGTTGATGTAGATCAATGCTTGAGAACCTCCCCACCTTTTCTACTCCTGAAGTATTGGAATAAGAAAGTTGCGACTATGAGTGTGATAGCCAAGCCTATGAATAGTGACGATATTAAAGTGAACGGGTTTGTCCCCTCGGTTAATACAGACGTAAACTGTAAAATAGGTATATAAAGCAAAGCAAGCACAACCAAACGTAAGATATCTGACATTGCTCTCACACTTCCCTTGAACCAATTACTGAGCAACGAACCTATCAGTATTGTTCCAATTCCAATCCACAACAAAGTAATCGTACCGTGGACGAAATTCCCAATTATAAGCCGATTTGTGACTACATCAATAAAATGCATATCTTTGTTACTCAAAGCCTCAGGAGGGATGCTTGAAAATCCATTTACTATGGAAACTAAAATAATTAATACACCTGCAAATACTGAGAATATTCTTATGAATCCGGTAGGAGTTGGTCTTCCAAGTGATCCCAGTGACTTATCTATATCGAATGCCCTAATTATAAAAGCACCACCCAGTATACTCATGACTAATGCCAAAGCTTCTTTTGTAAGACCTAGAACGGTGGCAAGCCCACCGACAACTAGCAAAGCTCCTGGAACACCAAGAAAAAATTTTGAATATCGTGGATCGTACACGAGCATCTTAATGTATCTTCCGAGTATAGCATACGAATATTCGACGCTTCTGCTATGCTTAATAATTATGCGCTGGACTGACATAACCGGTATCATAGCCTGAATAATTGGAACGACAGCCTCATCATCCTCACCATCGGAAATAATAACCGCTGAGTCGGCATCGTATCTATCGAGCACATGGCTAAGTTCATTTGCAACTTTTTCATCAGCTTCGATTCCTCGATCTATCTTCCCTGCTATAAGGGCCACTTCGGAATCATAGCCCTTTAGCAGGAGTTTCTCATAAGTTTTAACTGCCCCGAATATTGCATTGGCGTCTGCATCTTCGGGATCTTCGATGGCCAGTCGCAATCCTGCATCAATACAATGGTCTTTACCCAGAATAGGTGTCTTCACCCCTCCTTTGGAACCAATGTCATCATCCCTGTCTATGCATAACACAAGGACTTTATCGTGACCATTTCCTCTGTTTCCCTTCCTTTCATTTCTTGTCATCCTTTTTTCAAAGTTGTTGATGTTTGATGGCCTCAAAGTCATCTATCTTATAAACGTTATTAGTTTTGCCTTACATATTAATTAGTTTATCAACCACTACTCTGATTGTTCCACAGCTTCATTTTTTCTAGCTTGTTTTTCCGCCTTGTCTGTTGTAGCATAGTATACACTCTCCTATGAGTACTACCTTTCAAAATCATAGTCACAGCATCACTGGCAAGTCTAACTTCTTCGAACTTTCCGATAAGAGCTACAGTATGGCCCGACACCGACATATAGGCTCCGCTAAGCTCCTCTATTGTTTTCCTTGATTTGCCATTCTTACCAATTATACGGCCTTTTACTCTGTCCATCGCGCTAGACGATTTGCTTGCATAATCCTTTAAATCGATTACTTGAAAAACTAAATCCTCATTACTTAGCAGTCTGTAGGCTCGTTGTGGAGAGAATCCCTTTGAAATTGCTGAAATTATCTCCATCGCCTTGAATGGCTGCATTTCAGGTGAAAATTCATAAGCCGACGAAATCATAGCGTCTCCGTTGTGACTATCAATTTCTATTTGAACTTTACATTTCTCTTCGATTTCGCGTTTCACTTTGCCATTTTTACCGATGAGCACACCTATTCGGTCGTCAGGAATCTTTATCAGATGTTGAAAGCTCAATTCGCTACCTATGTAATCTATCTGTTACCAAATTTAAGTTTCCCTTTGTCAAGCTCGTAATTTGTAGCGCGAGATGAATCAAGCAGGGTTTCGAGGTATTCTATATCCTCTTTGCATCAATCCGACTAGATGAAGAAAATAGACTCGGAACTGAAGTGAAAAGTTTCTGTGTCACGTCACCCACCTTTTCTGAGATACCATTAAGGCTTCCAGTCTATGCCGGTAAATTCATTGCTTAGTTTCGGTTAGATGTGAATTGGATTAGGATAAATTTGAATATAACCTATCAAATTTGTATTAAATTTGTTAAATCTACTATTCCAAAAATTCTTTTTACATGGAATTATAATAGGGCCTTGTAATTAAAATATTCTAAACTAAAGGTATTTCATAATTTAAACTTATAAATCATTAAGAAGGGAATACCAGAAATACGCTTTATGCTATACTGATTTGCTAAGCGCAAGTTAATTGCAAGAGTCACAATTCTTGTCCCAACCAAATTAGCAATGGAGCAAGACCTTAGTAATTCTGGAGCTTGCTCCTCCTCAATTATATATTCTTGGAAAAATTCTTTGGAGAGATTTACAACCAATTCACCATCTTTTAAAATCTTTCCAACTAACTCAAGATCACAGATACTAATCATGACTGAATCCTGATATTTTGTGAATCTTGAAGCATACCTACCTTTAGTTTTTTGATCCAATCTCGTTATTCCTATGTACTAGTTGTCTCACAAGCATGAATAATAATGCTCTGAAACTTAAAAATAATTGAGTCCTAGGACCAGAAATTATCTCACACTACAAGGGACATTCACTATTTTCAGAGTTACAATAGTCTTCATTCATTACTACCCCATCTTTTGAAGATATTGTGTTCAATTCCAAACTGATCTAACACCTTTCCAACAAGATGATCTGCGAGGTCTTCGATGGTTCTTGGCTTATGATAAAAGCCTGGCATGGCAGGCAATATTATAACTCCTATTTCACATAACCTCAACATATTTCTAAGATGGATTGCAGATAACGGTGCCTCCCTTGGTACGAGCACGAGCTTTCGAGATTCTTTAATGCAAACGCCGGCTGCCCTGGAAATTAGATTATCCTCATATCCGTTCGCAATGCTAGAAACAGTTTTCATGCTGCAAGGAACAATTGTCATACCCTCGGTACGAAATGAACCGCTTGAAATGGGAGCAGCCATATTAGAATTGTCGTAGGTCCTTGAACTCAGAGATTTTACATAGTCGACCGTCTTATGGGTCTCAATCCGAATGTTTCTCTCCCCCCAATTACTTAGCACTAGGTGTGTTTCCACTCCTAACTTCTGTAGAACCTCTAGCATTCTTATCCCGTACAGCACACCTGAGCTACCGGTTATAGCTACTATTATTGTCATGCGTTACAGGCTAATGTATCATACTTTGCACTATTAATATACTATAATACCGCGGGGCACGGTTTATTTAAGAGCTGAAGGTTAAGCCTTTTATTGTATGCTTACCGTCTTCGGGACCATTGCTCTTGACACTACTCGCACCCCTTTCAGAACACAAGTAAATGTCTTGGGCGGGGCGGCCACATTTGCCTCTCTTTCCTCTAGCTTCTTTACTCGGACGTCAATTATTGGAGTAGTAGGAACCGATTTTCCTGCAGACTATAAAAAGATTCTCGATAGTAGATTAGACACCAGAGGAGTTATTAAAAGCAATGGAAGATGCTTTCATTATGATTCTTCATTTGATTATGATTTATCGCATCGCACAACAAATAAGACTGAACTCAATGTAATTGCTGATTTTAGACCTACAGTTCCGCCGGAGTATACTAGTACAGACTACCTATATCTTGCAAACAATGATCCTGCACAAAATATGGAAATACTCGATTATTTTTCGAATCCCAAATTGACAATCTGTGATACCATAGAGTATTGGATACTACATAAGCGCGACGAAGTCGTTAAGATGATGAGCCGCGTAGACGGAGTCGTGATAAATCAGGAGGAGGCCAGGTTGCTATGCCATGAATATAACCTAGTCAAATGTGCAAAATATGTTATGTCATTTGGACCGGAATTTGTTGTTATCAAAAAGGGTGAGAACGGTGCATTATTTTTTTTTGAAGACATAATATTTCCTGCGCCAGCATACCCATTAGATGTCATAGTAGATCCTACTGGAGCAGGTGATTCCTTTGCAGGTGGTTTTATCGGTTACCTGGCGCAACAGAAAAAAAGGGGAATCAATGTGATGAAGGAGGCAGTCATATACGGAAACGTTATGGGTGCCTTTGCAGTCCAAGACTTCGGGATTTCTGCCTTCCTCTCTTTATCAGGAAAGGATATTCAGAGCAGATATGAAAAGTATCGGGATATGGTCTCCCTTAGATAGAGATTCAAAGTAGAAAGAAACTGGCATAATAATGTATATCTTGCTTACGATTTAGAACAAAATGCAATGAACTATCGACTGCAAGTATTTATCTTTATCCTTATGTATTGATGTGAGCCTGACAAATACAAGTCTTTGATTTGCCCGGATAAATCATTTTATTCTCGTCCTACCCGGCAAGTGGCAAGAGATCTTATTGGTAAGAAGCTTGTTCACCTAACAGAGGAAATCTTTTGTAAAAGGCAAGAGCGCTTAGCTGGTACCATAATTGAGACGGAAGCCTATGGACATACGAATGATCGTGCAAGTCATGCTTACA
>DATFBG010000030.1:0-4766 GCA_035253945.1 Nitrososphaeraceae archaeon
TTGCATGGCATATATAAATTTCTAGCCATGACGGTAGCTGCAACAGCCTCGGTCATTTCTACAGCCAAGGCCTATTGCCCGGGCCATATTACTGGGTTCCTTGCCAAAGCCTCCGATTTGACAAGATATCATAACAAACTCAGAAACGAAGGCAAGGAAAGGAGCTCTTATCTTCATAAAGGTTCCACGGGCGCCGGACTCACAATAGATCTTGGCGTCACTTCTACAGTAACAGTCTTCGAGAAGCATGACAATTGTTCGGGGACAACTTATGATGTTTTCATAAACGGTTTGAGCCAAAATTTGGATATCGAAGTCACAGAATCTGTAGTAGAACAATATCTTAAATTCTTAATGGGAAAATCTTACTATATCAAGATCGAACATGAAATATCCATACCAATTGGTTATGGCCTGTCGTCTAGCGGAGCGGCAGCACTAAGCCTGTCTTATGCGCTCAATAGGGCTTTAGCAGTAGGGCTAAATATCAAACAAGCAGCCCAGATTGCGCATTGCTCTGAGATTGAATGCAAAACTGGCCTAGGCAGCGTACTCGCACAATATGTTGGAGGCTTTGAATTGAGGTCAAAGATTGGAGCCCCGGGAATAGGGGTAGTTGACAAGATTTTACCTCTTTCTTCTGGCATACAAGATCTTAGAGTTGTGATTCTGTGCCTTTCTCCCGTATCTACAAAGAAGTTTCTTACTGAACATATTGAAGTATTAAACGATTTTGGGGAAAAAATGTTAGAAAGGCTTTACACATCAAGAGATATCAGCGACTTCCTTGGCTTGTCTTTTGAGTTTGCAAACCATCTTGGCCTAATCCGAGGCAGAAGTGGAACCCTCATTAGGAAACTCAAATCACAAGGTTTTGGTTGTGGTATAGCCTTGTTTGGGGACACAATTTTTTCGATAGTAAGATCCGGCGATGTATATAATGTAATTAATTGCCTCAATGGAAACGGCGGCAGATTGATGGTATGTGGTATCGACAACCATGGGGCACGACTTCTTGACAAGTAATAGCAGTAACCACAATCGTACCAGTACCTACAGCACTTGCTATTCACATTTTCATATACCTCCGACTCACCCTCGTGCGCAGTCACTTTTTACTCGAAATATGCTAGTTGACGCATATAGGAGGGGAATGGTGGTATCCGAAGGCTTGATAGCACATGGAAGAGGTGAGGCCTTCGACTATCTATTACGCGAAAAGACCACCAGCGCTGCACAAGCTGCTATTGAGGCAGCCGCATCAGCTTTAATGCTGTCGAGATATCCCGTCATCTCTGTTAACGGTAACCTCGCTGCTCTTTGTGCAAAGACCGTTGTAGAGTTAAGCTACTGGATAGGAGCTAAAATTGAAGTTAATCTATTTTACCGAACTGTGAGGAGAGAGCGTCTCATAAGAAAAGAGCTGAAAAGCTTTGGCGCAAAAGAAGTTCTTGGAACAAATTCACATACTAAAGCCACTATACCAGAATTGCAAAGCGAACGAAGACGAGTTGCTCCGAATGGTATCATGAAGGCTGATACGGTGCTTGTGACTCTAGAAGATGGTGATCGGACAGAGGCACTTGCTAAAATGGGAAAGACAGTAGTTGCAATTGATCTTAATCCTATGTCTAGAACAGCAAGATCAGCAAATATAACCATTGTAGATAATGTCATAAGAGCGATACCAAAGATGATAATGATAGTCAAAAAATTCAATGACCTTGAGCTAGAACAAAGAAAAATAGTAATGAAAAAAATAGTGAAGGAATTTAATAATACTAAGAATCTCCTTGAATCATTATCAATTATGCAAGGAAACATCGAGTGAAACTAGGCGTGGGGAAAAGCGATTCCCATATCACTAATAATATTAATTCTCTTAAATGTAAAGATAAAAGTGATCCTTGCACGACGGAGAACAAATTTCTCATTAACAATTGTGAAAAGATTACTGTAAATCGGATACTGGAGATGAAGAAAAGAAATGAAAAAGCAGCCTTTGTAACTGGTTATGATTATTGCAATGCCCTAATCTTTGATAGGGCAGGGGTGGACGGTATTCTTGTTGGAGACAGTGCAGCGATGGTTATGTTGGGATATAATAATACAGCTCCCATAGAAATGCCAGAAATGCTCGTATTTTGTAGCGCCGTTTCTAGAGCGGTCAAAAGAGCATTAATCATAGGCGATATGCCGTTTGGTTCCTACCAAAGTTCAGTTGCTGAAGCAGTTCATAACGCTGCGCTCTTCATCAAGGCAGGTTGTGATGCGGTAAAGATAGAAGGTGGAACCGGAGTAGCACAGCTGATAAGATCCATGGTGGCAGCGGGTATCCCGGTCATGGGCCACATTGGCTTTACGCCTCAGACGGCTTCTTTGTGGAATAGTAATAAGATTCACGGTAAAACAATAGATTCAGCTTTGCAGCTACTCGAACAGGCAAGAAAGCTAGAAAAGGCAGGGGCTTTTTCGATAGTTTTGGAAATGGTGACTGACGAAGTTGCTTCACTAATATCACAAGATCTATCTATCCCTACAATAGGGATTGGCTCAGGGGTGAATTGCGATGGCCAGATCTTAGTGGCACATGACCTACTAGGGCTATACAAAGGAATTCAATTGAGCTTTGTCAAACGCTATGCACACCTCTATGAAACCATATTCGATGCAATATCTATATACAAAAAAGATATCAAGGAAAAAAAATTTCCACGGGACACCAATAGTTTTCATATGGATAAAAATGAGCTAAGGAAGCTTCTAAAAAAAAGAAGTAAAAGAGAAAACGAGGAGAATGATAATTAAGAATGTATATCAAAGTTTTATAGGAGAAAAAAAGGTAGACTATGGACAATAGCGAAGACAACTGTACTTATGATGATAATAAGAATAAGAATGAGAATAATAATAATATTAACAAGCCTGGAAATTTTCATATAAGGGATATTTACTGTGCACTTAGTAGAGACTTATTAGGAAAGAAAATAGTTATATGTATTACAGGGAGCGTGGCTGCCTATAAAGCAATAGACTTAACCCGTTTGTTAATTAGGCATGGTGCTGAAGTTTTTCCTGTCTTGTCAGAAGCTTCAGTCATCTCTGGTCGAGTGATAACAAAGGACATAATGCAATGGGCATCCGGTAATAACGTCGTAACAAAACTCACCGCGAACTTAGAACATATTTTTCTTGCCGACTATAATATGTCAGATCTAGTTCTTGTTTATCCTTGTACAGCAAATACCATAGGAAAGATGGCAAACGGTATAGATGATACGCCTGTTACTTCTGTTTTGGCTGTTGCCTCGGGGTCAAAAATCCCTATAATGATTGCCCCAGCAATGCACAAGTCTATGTACTTCAATACATTCATAAACGCTAATATTCAAAAACTCAAAAAAAGCGGTGTTCAAATTATTAGTCCATTGATTTCTGAAAATAAGGCAAAGCTCGCAGAGCCAGAAGAAGTATTCCGAGCTATATTAGAGAGGCTTAGCAAAAATGGTGGATCCGCACCTGATTTAGCTCAAGAATTAAAACAAGAAAGAAAAGATGATGAAGAGGTATACATAGACAATAATAATAAAGATGAAAGTCTTTCGGGTAGAAATATTCTGGTTACAGCTGGAAGTACCGTCGAATTTATTGATCCTATTAGGGTAATATCTAACTTGAGTTCAGGCAAAATGGGAAATGCTATTGCACAAGAAGCGCATAAAAAAGGGGCAAACGTTACTTTGATATACGGTCATGGGTCTTGCGAACCACGAGAACTTCCGAGAATGAATATCGTCAAGGTTAGCACTAATGAAGAAATGTATAACGCAATTATATCAGAGATAGGGACTAAAATCTATGATGCTGCTTTCATGTCAGCAGCAATAGCAGATTACAAACCGGCCACATCCCTTCCAAAAAAAATGAATACAAGAAAAAGAGACCCACTCACTTTGAACCTTTCTCCTACTAGGAAGATTGTAAACGAGGTAAAAAGTAACAGCAAAAATTCCAGTATTTTTTTGGTAGCATTTAAGGCTGACTATAATAGAACTAATGAAGAGATGACACGCTACGCATTGAAGAAGATGAGTGAATGCAGTTGTGATTTGGTTGTTGCAAATGACGTTGGGAGAAAAGGATGTGAACCTGGATCTGAAACTAACGAAGTTATAGTGATAAATAAGAAAAAAAATATTATGAACTTCCCACTTCAGAAAAAAAAGTTTATTGCAAGAAAATTACTAGATCTCATGGCATCAGGCCTGCAAGCATAGAAGTCAATTAAGATAAGAGATTTTTATGTAAAGTGCGTTTATTCCAAGAAGGTTCGTTTCAAAAATGCCTAAATGTAGAAGTTATCCCTTTACAATCAGATCTTTTGTAAATTGGCATAGATTTTTCACTCCCCTGCTTACTACCACACTGTCTTCAATTCTTACCCCAAATCCATCTTGTAAGTAAATTCCAGGTTCAACTGTTACTGACATATTACTCTTCAACTTTTGTTGATTTTTGCCACGTATCCATGGGGGCTCGTGAACTTCTAAGCCAATTCCGTGTCCTGTTGCATGAACGAAGAACTTGTCAAAGCCTGATTGTGTGATAGCTTGTCTGCATATATAATCAATATCCCCGCATGTCATGTGCTCTGACACTGCCTTAACTCCAGACTCCTGAGATTCACGAACGACATTATATACTTTTATCTTGTCTGAGGAAATCGCTCCCAAACCGAATGTTCGTGTAGCGTCAGCTATATATCC
>DATFBG010000031.1:0-7054 GCA_035253945.1 Nitrososphaeraceae archaeon
TTCTCCACGAACTCGCAGGATTTTAAAAGTAAGTTTAGCGGGGTAATGTGCCCTGAGTTCGTATATGTTGTGCTTACCTAGGATTCGTTCGCCAGACTGTGGAAATTCAACTACAACATCATCATGATAAATCTCATGCACCCTCTCTAAATCAAGAGCCACTGTGGCTTCCCAGTAACGATCCAAGGTGGCACGTATTTCTGGGTTATTCAATATCTTCCTTGATTTTATCAGTGACCTAGATTATTAGTCTTCTCTTAGGCTTCAAATATATCTTGATCTCTATTGTACAGTTTATTCATTTAGCCTTTCATAAATCCAATAGTAAATCCGGCTGACATACTACCTGTAAGAGGAATACCAAAGCTAGTCGTTGCTAATGGGGATGTTACGGTAGCATGGCCATCGCCAAAAGCTGGAATATGAATAATTGCATTTGAAAGCGTTGTAATAGCATCTCCAGATATTGTTTGAAGTTTGTTCCAGTTTATGTTAGCTATATGATGATATTGTAGGTAAGCTAATCCAGCTAAGAATAATCCAACTATTACAGCTAGTAATTTAATTACTTTCTTCAAAGCATAGGCTATTAGAACACCTACAAAGAAGCCGCCTCCCATAGTAGCTGCCGTTGGTGCAAAACTCAATGCTCATAACTATATGCAGCTCCTTAGGAGTTTAGTTGTCAACATTATGCAATGATTATTTTCATATCCCTCTAGTACTGCAGAGTTCCTCTTTATAGTAACGATGTCAAATATCAACATCCATGCTATAAATAATCATTATCGTTTAGTTTGAAGCTCTTTCATAACTACTTGCATGTAGTCTTTCATATCGTCTTCTGTCATTGGTGCTTCAACTCCTGTCTCTTTTGCCATGATATCCGAAGCTTTCTTTGCTACTGTCAACACTCGTGTTTGCAACTCTCTTTCCATCTGTGCACTCCCGATGCTATCCAATAAACTTGACTGCTCCAATACAGATTTTCTGATTGATTTGCGTACTGCTATATCCTGAGAAACTGAGATTGCTGAAAAATAAAGACCAGTGTATATCATATAACAGGATAACCCAGTAAAGGATACGGCAGTAAGTCCATAGGGTGGATATGCAGCTTGTGATACCAAAGCAGACCCAGCGACGTAAAAGAGAACGAAGCCGTATGCAGCAATTATCATATAGTTCCTGACAATACTGCCTGTTTGTAGAGTTCTTGCTACAGATAAAAATGCAGCCCCAAATATGATTCCTGTAAAAACTGCAGACATTGAAAAAATAAGGATGTTGGCGATTGCATTTACATCTTCTGATGGGTTGTAATATCCTAGAACAAAAAGAGGAAATTCGATAAGATAGTAGACCATCGCAGCAGACATGATAGTCCAAAACTTTATACTACCTAATTTTTTCATATACGGCCGCAGCAGCATGACAGTTCCAATCCATGTCAGAACATAAGCAACACCAGAAGCTGTGTGACTTGTAATGCGAATCAGGTCCGCAATCTTAGCAATACTAAATACTGGAAAGAAGGCGACATCACCAGATCTTATTATTAAGTTATTCTGCGCCAAATGATCAATGTACTCGTATAGACCCAATACTCCGTTGATTACATAAGCAACCATAGATAGAGCAAGTATCAACACCATTACATTTTTCTTCGATAACCTGTACCAAGAGAAAAATGCTCTAGCCAAGAGACCCAAGGTTACAATCCAAAGTCCGTAGCTGATAGAGAGAGCAGAATACAGCATGGCAGTATTATACTCCTGGGCTATGAATATCTGTAAAATAACCAGGGCGATTATACCAGCTAATACGAACTGTGCAACAGTTACGATCTTATGAATCAATTTGAAGTATCGCACTCTGGCTCTGCTCTCTTTGTTAATTTTCTTGACATAAGATAAGATATAGTACTGCGTTATTGCAAATATCGTCCATATACCGACGAATAAGGCGATTCCGACACTAGAAGCCAGTTGTTCAGGGATGAAATCAGCAATATAACCAATCTGTGAGTCTACCGTTAGCGTAACTACTACAATTGACATAATAACCAAAAGTCTCTTACCTTCAAAGTCCGAAACGGATAGTATTGAAAGACTTCTACGGGACATATTGATACCTCGTTTACTTTTTGTTCCACTTGTGTTATTCATCCTAATAAGGACTCTGATAAACTAAAGAAAATATTAATCAGATCAAAAATTCATCAAAACAGGAAATCAAACATATAGTAAACTACAATCAGATATAGTATGCAATAAGCAGCAAAGTGAATAAATCAGAGGATGTACTTACTAAAGTTAAACATAGCCTATAAAATTATAGAAACTATGAACATAAAAGAAGAGGAACAAAACAAAAGGAGGAGTAAGCACTACTACTATGTCTAAAAGCGATAAAACTAGGCCACAAAGGGCACTAGTTCTTCAAGGAGGTGGAGCACTTGGTGCTTATGAGGCTGGCGTCTTTAATGTACTTTATAATTGGATTAAAAAAGACCTTAATGGATCTGAAAATATCTTTGACATAGTTGCGGGAACTTCAATAGGTGCAATCAATGGTGCAATATTAGTCAGTCATGTTAAAGAAAAAAGAAGCTGGGAGGGTTCAGCACATAAGCTTGTAGAATTTTGGAGAGATATAAAGATAGATTCGAATGTAGAAAAAGATCCTTTCTTTACTAGTAGATGGCAACGTTACCATAGGATGAATACTAATGCTGCTTCTGTAGAAGCAGCTAGAAGATACTATTCAGCTAGACAATTTATTTTATATGGGGAAGACAAAGTATTCTCTGAACCACGGCCACACTTGGAGCTCAGGTTTTTTGATCCAAGTTCATTGTTCAATAAATGGTATCAGTATGATAACAGCAAACTAAGACAGCTCATAAAAAAGAAGGTAGATTTCCCTATAGGAAAAAGTACTGATGAAAATTCTATCCAAGACTACTTGCATTAAGTGTTGATATAGAGGAAGCAGAAGTAGTAACCTTTGATAGCTATACTGGGAAATCAGAATATGGATATAATAAAGAAACTGAAGAATATCAACAAGTAAAATATGATCAAGGACTCATGATAGAGCATATAATGGCAAGTGCTTCTGTACCGATACATTATGACTTTGAACTCGTTCCTAGAACTATGATTATACAAGCAGTGAGGAAGAGAGAGAAGCTAAATTAAAAGAAGACTTGCAAGATAATGAGCTGCAAGATCATCTGAGGTTTTGGGATGGCGGTATATCAAGCAATACACCATTAAGAGAGCTAATACAAGCTCATCAAGATTATTGGTCAGATATAAAACATGCAGAAAAAGTTCCAAATCTAGAAGTTTATGTAGTTGATGTATGGCCTTGGATGAAAGAGAACGAATATCCTATTAGTTCAGACTATGATTCTGTAATGAATAGAAAAAATGAACTTACATATCAAGATAAGACAGAGTATGAAGAAAGAGTAGCTAATATTGTATCCGATTATTATAATTTGGTTAACTCATTAATAGGTTTGGCAAAAAGCAATGGTGCGACAGATATAGATATAGATGCAATTCTAGATAAGGATGCAAAAAGTACACATCGTACAGGTAAAGATTACGGTAAAACAAGAAAATACCGTAATCTTTTGGATAAGAGATTTGATATATCTAAATTGGTACGCATTGAACGTAGCGGAGATAAAAATGATATTTCAAATAAGTGGTGTGATTTTTCTTCTGGTACTATTTCTAAGTTATTAGAACAAGGAATAGACGATGCTTTGAACACACTTGTAAAAGATGTGAAGGAGACCAAAGGTATTCAGGCTGCTTATGATCAGATAGATGCATTTATCAATGAAATAAAGAGGCAAAATATAGAAGATCAAAATGCTAAACTTATTGAGGCAGCTGAGAATACTAGAGCAACATTAGACAGATTATGATAACAACAGAAGATCATGAAAGTAACATAAATCAAATAATACTCCCAAAATATAAAATATGTAATAGTATGGCCATCTACAATAAGGAACTAACCTCCGAAGCGTAGTGCATCGATAATGGTCTCTAGTCCTCTAAAGAGGCAGTCAAGTGATGCCGCTATTTGTAAGATTACTTTTCTAATTTTGTTCGGAACCCATTTGTACGTTTCGTAACGTGACAAAGACTAGTGCGGCGGCTACTGCGGCGACTGCGGCGCTAATGATCAGCGTAAACTGCAAACCCTGTATGAAGGAACCGAGAGCTATGTCAAGAAGCATGGAGCCTAAACCTCCGGGAAGCTGTCCTACTAGGCTTACGGCGCCACCCAGACTTTCGAGTGCAGTCTCCTGCGCCTCAGATGGGATGCCGACGGGGATATTCCTGGTCAATTCTGTGCGGTATATAGTTGTGCCTATGCTACCCATGACCGCTATGCCAAGGGCTCCCCCAAGTTCTCCAGTCGTTTCCGAAATTGCCGATGCCGCTCCCGCACGCTCCGGTGGAGCGGATCCTACAACAAGGTCGGTTGTCAGTGTGAATACAGGAGCAAGGCCTAAAGATGAGATGACCAATCCTGTAGCTAGAAAAAGTAATGACGTCGATGCGTCAATCTGGATGAGCAATCCGAATCCAACTGCCGCAACTGCCAGACCGCCCGCAATGATTGATATCGGCGGGATCCGACGCACAATTCTTGGAGTCAAAGTGGATCCAACCACAAATGCGAGAGACCATGGAAGCATCCATATACCAGCTTCAAGCGGCGACAGGCCTATAACGAGCTGCAGGTACTGTGAGAGAAACAAAAATACCCCGAAAGCAATGAAGACTCCGAGCAACAAAGTGACGAGTGCGGTATTGAACGTAGGCAGACGGAAGAGTTGAAGGTCGATCAGGGGGTATACCAGTTTCCTCTGTCTCTGCAAGAAAACTATGCCAAATACTGCTCCAGCTCCGACAAACATGATCGATTGCAGCTGCCAGCCGTCCTGGGCTATCTGCTTGATGCCATAAATCACAACCAAAATAGATGCAAGCGAAAGCACTGCGCTGAAAATATCGAGTCTACGGGCCTGAGGATCTTTGAATTCAGGGAGGAGTTTTGGTCCCAGCATCAAGAGTGCTCCCATCACAGGGACAGCCAGCAAAAAGACAGAACCCCACCAGAAGTATTGAATAAGTACTCCTCCTACAAGAGGGCCGATCGCAGCTCCTGCCGAGAAGCTGGATATCCACACACCGATAGCGGCTGTACGCTGGTTTGGGTCGTGGAACATATTGCGAATGAGAGATAGAGTGGAAGGTGCTATTGTTGCTCCGGAGACTCCAAGCAGAGCCCTAGAAACGATGAGCATCTCGGCACTTGTCGAAAAAGCGGCAAGCACAGACGTGAGGGCAAAAGTAATGGCACCTATCAGGAGCAGGCGGCGCCGACCAATCCTGTCACCCAGATTGCCTAGTGTGATCAGCGATCCCGCGACGAAAAACCCGTAGATGTCTATTATCCAGAGTAATTGAACACTAGTAGGCTGGAGGTCCGCGCTAATATTGGGAACTGCTAGGTGCAACACTGTCAAGTCCATTGTATAGAGTATGCACGCAAGAGCTAGGACGGCAAGCCCCATCCACTCACGCATTCCGGCTTTGGACGGGACAGCTGTATTCATGAAAATCTCCTCATCTTATACTAATATTTATGATACCCATTACCATCTCTATACAAGTCTAGACCTTGAGGCGGCTGAACTCTCCCATGACGAAGCTGGATCCAGGAGTAAGTAGATCCACAGACTGTTCGTAGAGTCGTTCCATATTCTCATCATTTTGCATATTTGCGCCGACCTCATCCCGGTGCTTACGATCTCTATAGAATATTAACTCCATCCAAACTTCCTCATCTTGGTTGGCTGAGACAGTTTTAGCTATGTTGGCAATTCCCTCCATGGGTGCCTCGGTATTATTTAACTGGAAAATTAAATGTAGAGCACCGTATTTTCTTATTATATCAGCAAATTGTTTGTTAAGCTGCATCATAGCTTCATGGTTCTTTTTTGGTACTCGATAGACGAAGTGAGCTACCTCACTGCCAATCCATTGCTCTATTTCTGTTATGCTTGGTTTGCTCATGGTCAGTACTATAAAGAATGTAGTTTAAAAATATCTAAGGGAAAAAAAGTATAGTAGTTGCAATCGCAATACATCAAAGATCAAGGAGAAGAGGAGGAGGAAGCAACTAGCAGTTACGAAGGTGCAATCCTAGATCATGTAAGTTTCAACAACTGACCAATTAAGACTAGCCTAGGAGTGCTAGGTAAGAAGTGGACCATTCTGATAATCAGAGACATAGGCTTCTGCAAGATTGAGCGTTTCAATCGGATCTTAGAATCTATTCCAGGCCTTACGCCACTCTTAGACTAAATCATTTTACACTGAAGTGGATTACATATATACCGGTGTATTGCATCACGCCTAACCCGCTAACTATATGGGTTTATCAAGCAGTATTGTACTTGAGCTTGCTTATTTGCATTATCTCTAAACTAACATAACATAACTGACACTCAAAGAATTTCTGACTGATTTGCACTTCTAGGTTTGCAACACTGATAAATCCTTCAAATCATATGACTTGCTATGACTCCTAGAAGTAATAATAAACCGAATGGAGAAATCACCCGTGTTGCTGTTGTAACAGGTAGCTCAAGCGGCATAGGAATTGAAACAGCGCTTCTATTGGCAAGGAGTGGATTTCATACTTATGCTACAATGCGTAACCTTGAAAAATCCAAAAGAATAACAAAAATAGCCAATACTGAAAAATTGCCATTGCAAGTTGTTCAGCTTGATGTCAATGATGATATTTCTGTCAAAAATGCAATCGACAAAATAGTAGGAGCGGCAGCGGAGGAAAACAAGAGAATCGATGCATTAGTAAATAACGCAGGATATGGACTTGTTGGAGCCTTTGAAGATTTATCATTAGAAGAGATAAAAGCACAATTTGAAACTAATTTATTTGGAGTAATACGTGTAACACAGCAAGTTCTTCCTGTCATGAGGAAGCAGAA
>DATFBG010000032.1:0-9915 GCA_035253945.1 Nitrososphaeraceae archaeon
ATCATCTCAAACAAAGATCTTTTCACATTAGATTCATTGTCATTTGATATGCGCAGAACCTCGGCCAAAAGATCCTGGAAGCCTATACCATTACACATGTTCCATAGCGAAACTGCAGTATCGTTAACCCTGTATGCTTCACCTTTGGAATTTATAAGCATTGGTGTACCATCCTCATCATTATCTACGTCGCCTTGGCGAAGAATTATGGTGTCTTCTTCTTCTATCTGTCTTGTACTTGGAAACATGTTCTCATCAGACTATTATTGAACAATATAGTATCTAATATTTATTGCTACGTTAAGTATTCATCAGCAATGATTTTAGACTGGCGAGGCTTCGTTGTTGAATAGTAAACAGCTTCTTAATAGTTGTAATTCTGCATGACAATAATAGACATCCAAGGGGTAAAAATATTTGCACTTACTTGGTCTGATGAGAGCTGACACAGGAGGAAACCATACTAGATGAAAGTGATTCAGTTTTCTAATGGTCCCTTCTCAATATGTCTCTTTGTATCCTAAAACTATTCAGCGGTAATAGGACAACTACAATTTAAGCTAGGACAAGGAAGAACGTTTTCAGATAAGATTATTAAAAGATAAAGGCAAACACAATCTGTTTTGTTTTTTAAAAAAGACAAGAAGCCAAAGTCTAGTGCAGAGGTAAAAAGACACGTGATACTAAAAAGACGTGCAGCCGATAGCATAATTACCTATGCAAAAAGTTGCCATCCCAATGAAGGGATTTTAATCCTCCAAGGACAAATCAAAAAGAACAATATTATTGTTGAGGCACTTGTTGTCCCACCGTTTGCTTCTCACGGTCCTTATTACTCTGGATTTCCGACTTATGATCTTCCATTTGATCTTTCTTATATAGGTACTGCGCATTCACATCCTGGAGGTTCTAACAGGCCTTCACTTCAAGACTTGAACAATTTTTATGGGTTCATATCTATTATTATTAGTTACCCATATTCAGACGCGGACATTGGTGCCTTTGACAGAAATGGTAATAAGGTGACCCTAGATATAGTATGACAAAATGTAATCTATTTAATAGCGAATAGAGACATATTAGCTCGGAGAACAATTAATTACTAATGAGTCTCGAACAATTGCGCACCAAAGCTTTTTTTCAGAATACGATAGATGTCTGGATTATGCTATGCGAAGAAAAAAAATGGGACTATTATGATGTGGATATTTACAGAAGTTTTATACGATATCTGACGGCCAAAGGAATCAAGATGCAAAAGTTCCCTCTTTGTATCAAAGAGTCCGGAGGTATGTACGAGAGAGGTAGAGATAAGACAAAATTCTTAGAGGAATTATCTCATATATCGTCTGAAGATGCATCTGCCTATACAATAAAACTCAATACCGAGACTTTATCCTTACTGAGATCGTTTAACAAACCCTAATTTGAGTGTAAATAGATAGTTGAATTTGGGCTGTGACGCATAGAGAGAGTACAAGTTCATCGCAGATGTCTTCTTCCTGGCATTGTTATCGTGGGAAGAACCAAAAGCTATAACAGCCAGCCATTATACTCCGACGATTATCTGCTTAAAACATAGTTCGGATAACACAAGGCAATTATTCACATACAATTTTTGTTATGCAATTGTCAGCGTAAACTCCAGCACCAACTAGCTTACTATTATTATCATTAACTGTCTTTAAAAAGAGAAATGTCTCTCTTTCTTACTAACTCACTTATTATCGGGCCCTTCTTGGATTATAAATATGCTCTAGAGTATAACCGATCAGAGCAAATGAAAGACCCGTTAAACCAATCATTATTCCAGGTGGAATTATCCACCACCATAATCCAAGGGTGGTGGCACTAGCTGCATTGGCTTCGTTCAGAATTCTGCCCCAACTAGGGATAGCTAAATCACTTAATCCTAGCAAGCTTAAGCCAGCCTCTGCCAAAATTGCACCGGGAACAGAATAGGCAATTGTTGCAAAAGTCAATGGAAGTAGCTGCGGAACTACGTGTCTAAAAATTATCTTCATGTCTGATTCTCCCATCATTTTAGATGCCTCTACATACTGAAACGTTTTTATCTGCAATGACAAACTTCTAGTCAGCCTAGCACCCCCGGCCCAACCAAACAATATCAAAAGTAATACTATTAAGAAAATGTTGAGGCCATATCTTACAGATATCAATATCAAAAGAATGAGGACAGGTAACGAAATAAAAAAATCGTTTATTCTCATCATAACCTCATCTACGCGACCTCCCTTATACCCTGCGGTTATACCATATATCATTGCTATAAAGGAGGTAGCCACCGCTACGGTCAGGCCAATAAATAGTGCCACAGGAGTACCCCAAAGAATTCCTATAGCCAGATCTCTTCTAAAGGCGTCAGTCCCAAGAAAGCCATAAACAGTTCCGCCAAGAATCACTCGGATTTCGTCTGCGCTGTCGTGGTCACCATAAAAATAAAAAGTCACTTCAAAAGTGTAGGGCCCTTTCAAGATCTCTTTTTTTTGTGTATCCGAAAATAACATTACTTGAGGTCGAGTAGTATCCGGAGAATATTTGAATAAGGAAGTGTATTGCCGCAAGTTCTTAGATATGTCTTGGTCAGTGGAAAAAACACGTGAAGAATATTTACTTTGCAGCTGGGAACCGACAGAATCGTTGTCGTCATTAGATGGAAGTGCAGAAAAATATATCCTAAAATCGTACCCATCTGGCCTAGTTACATTAATTTCCAGAACAGGGGGGATTGAACCATATGTTATTGAATAAGGAATCATAAAATCAGTCGGGTAGGAGTCGTATTCAAAGTTGGTTGAAAATGAACTAGAAACTATGTAAATTCCGCTATCAGTCTGCTTGGAAACTTCGCCTGATTCCGATGTAAGAATGGTATGAACAGCGGAGGTTGGGCCGAACAATCCTAGGTTTGTCCAGGCAGGTGCCGCCGAGGCCGGGTAATCAACCCAGTAGCTGGGACTATTCCATTGTCTAAAAGATGTGAGAGGTACTGATGTCACTGTGTATATTGATATTGCCACAAGTAAAGCAAGGATAATTATTCCAGTTTGACCTAGCTTTGAACTTCTAAACCCTCTGATAATATCGCTCTTTGAAGACGGGATTGTCTGAAAAGTCAACCTATCGCTTTCACGCGCGGATCAAATGCAGAGTAAGCTAGATCAGTTAGAAAAACGGCGGCAATATAAATTATAGTAGATACATAGACAAGTCCAATAATTATAGGAACATCAAAAACGGTTATTGCTTGATAGAATAAACTTCCTATTCCAGGCCAGTCAAATACTGTCTCAACCAACAGGGCTCCACCAAACGAGGCTGCCAAGCCTATTATAATTGAATTCAGCAACGGAGGGGCTGCATTTCTCAAGGCATGAGAATACAAAATCTTCTTTCTTGGAACTCCTATAGCACGTTTGGCTCTGATAAAATCTTCATCTAAGATGTTGACTACAAATAGCCTCACGAAGTAGCTTTGTACCGCGATGCTGAGAATTACTAGTGTAATTAAGGGAAGTGCCATATGATAGAGCAAATCTATAATATATAACGGATCGGAGGGAGAAGATTGAGGTGTAGACCTCGCAGGAAACATCGGTACTATAAAGGCAAAGAGATATATCATAATCATACCAACCCAGAAAGTAGGAAGACTGCTACTAAACATAGAAACAAAAACGTTCGCCTTATCAATAGTCTTACCATATCTCTCTGCTAGATATGGACCCAAATATAGCCCAAAAATGAAAGTTATGACAGTTGCGCTCGTAAATAACAGGAGAGTCCGTGGTACCCTTTCTGCGATAATATCCTTGACTTCAGGAGAACCATCATCATTTGTAAAAAAGTAAGACCTGCCCAAGTCGAGCATCATGACTTTTAATATGGTGTTCGAAAACCGCTTGGGAGAATACCATGGTTCGTCAAGACCCAGGTTTCTTATTTGAAGTTCAATTTGCTGGTCTATATATGCCTGCTGGGCTTCAGCATTTTGAAATTTGATCTTGCTCTCTATGAGGCTGCCTATGACCTGCTGTCTGATGTTGTCTGTAAGGATTTTGTCCATTGTCTCTCCAAGAAGTGCCACAGTAAGGACAAGAACTAAAAATAATACGATAAGCAAGTTTATTGATCTTCTGACGAGCACCCGGTAAAAGCCTGCCATTTTCTTGTCCTAGATCTGTTTTGTAGTATCTCGGTTCGTATAAATATTATCACATCAAAATAATATTATCACATCAAAATCCTATTGTCATCTTATTGCACCATCTTCTGTTCAAAGCAAAATACTTAAGAGAAATTACGAAAGCTGGGATCATTTGGGCTTACAAAAACTACCTTGGCCTATTTTAGTCGGTAACAACCAACAATGGTATCGTGTGTATGTCTGGCCGAAAGGCTTCTTCAGTATATGCAAATATCTTCAATGAGTTTGGACCCCTGTGAAGCTGCAATGTGTCACTGCTGTTTAAGGTAATTTCGAATATACCTTTTTGGCTGAAGCTATCTGAGATACCTGCAATATTCCCAGCTAAGTCCAAACCGTTATCGACATTTACGCTAACATTTGTGAGGTGAGTATTAACTAAGCTAGAGGACAAACCATCCATAGCAGTCCTGCTGCCTAAAGGCTCCGCTTTGCCATTCAAAATAACTCTGCCTTCTGTATCCGACAAGAAATAGTCGACTACTGCATCATTGCTAGGTTTACCCCCCACAGTAACGTTTATCAGTACTTTTAATGGTTCACCAGGTACGAGGTATTTTTGTGTATCAATTGCATTTATGATTGCTAGTTTGGGATTTTCAAATACTGACCAGTAACCTTGGCGAAAAGGGTAGCTGGCATCCCTGAACGCTTTCACATAAATTATTCCTGCACTAGGGTTATATGTATCAAGATAAAAAGGACCATTGCTTATTACTGCGTGTCGATGTTGCTCTATCCAATGAATAGCAGCATCATATCTCTGGTTGGCTTCGTTAATGGTTACTATTCCCTTAAGCGGAGTTGGTATAAAGGATTCTGATTTCATTTTCTGTAGTTCTGCGAGTATCATTTTAGCATGTGACGGTACTATCAAGGATAGCCATGGCACATTTTTTGCAGTAGCTTGGCCTCTGGAGTACGCTACCTTCCCTTCCATCACTAGCCTTTCTGTGGCAGCTGTTATCTCCCAGGGCTGTGTAGACCAAGCAGCCGCAGTGTCTGCTATTTCATTTTTATCATAATGCCACTGATCAACAAAGGATTCTATTTTTGTATTGTTAAGGAATCGGATCCCTTTAGCATATGGGAGTGACTCTTTAACAGCTGCGGTATACTCGGGGTCTACCGTTAGGTCTCCTCTTCCTTCATCGGTACCCCATTCAAAAGCAAAATAAAGTGGATATAAAATATCTGACTTGTCCATAGCTATACCGTGATGCCATTTAGAAAATAGCAATTTGTAACCCACTTTGCTGAGTGCAAAAGTATCATTTCCAGCCTTCTTCCATTGCTGGGAGTAAGGGTCCCAGGTCTGTGCATCAGCTGCAACTTTCATTCTTTCTGTCGGACCTGTAGTCACAATCTGTGTCCATATGTTTCGCATGGGGATAACTTCACCTGTATATGGATTTCTAAAGGTAGCCCCGTCTGCTAGAGCAGAGTATATACTAGTACAGTAAGAATCGCCACAACCTCCGACGCTATTCCAAGCCCCTTGATAAATTTCTTTTACGCCAATATTCAGAAGGCTCAGGTCAGGAGGTTGCGCATTTATAAGTGATAACCTACTAGTTATCCCAGCACCAAAGTCATTAATTAGCCCGACAACGTCCGAATTAGCAATATAAGGATCAGTATTTTGGGCTAGAAAAATCCTCACAGACTCCTGAATTCCTGCTCTTGTGGCATTTCTTACCAACGCATTTCTTTGCTCCTCTGACGTGAAATTAAAGAAATTAATTTTCTGGGTTATATCGTCTATACTTGAGTTCTGATAATTCCAAAATGCAGGGTTCTGGCCTCCTGGCATGTTTCCTGCGTAGGGCGCATACATCTGTGATGTTATCGCTGGATTGTATTTCACAAATGCAGATGTGCCTGCATATGCCTCCGTATAGATGTGCCATTGGAAATCCTGTGGGTTTGATCCTAATACAACAGTATTGGCCTTGTTAAGATCCCCATATTGTTTTATGACGGAAAATCCTATCCTCTCAAGCTCTGAAGAGACAAGATCTCCCAAGGATTTTCTCCTAGGGTCATCACTTCGTATCAATATTTTTACAGTGATAGGGTTGTCTGCAAAAAACCATTTTCCAGTCGTCCTATCTTTTACGGCGCCTTCTTTGACAAGTGCATCATTTATCATTTGTTCACCAAGTCCGGGAGCATATCTTATGCCAAGCGATTCTACTGTATCAATAAGATTTAGATATTCTGGAGAATACTGTCCGAACGGGTCGATTAATACAGATCCATATCCCTTCAGTATCTCATCTACAACAAATTCGCGATTAACAAGAAAGTTCATTGCGTAGCGTACCTCCTTTATTTGAAATGGATTAAGCGACTTGCTGCTTTCGTTGTATGGTGCTGGATTGAACAGAAGACCAAATGATCCAGCCATTCTATCATATATTTTAACATCAGGATTATTCATCATCTCTGATACAACTTCTAGGGGAATTGCAAAGTAATATATCGCGATTTTTCCCTGTTTTACTTGTTCCAAAGCGACATTCTGATCGGAATATCGAGTAAATCTTACAGTATCTACAAATGATCCCTTGGTTTGGTTATTTGAGGTGCCATTTAACTTGTCAGCGTAAACTGAGGTGTCTAACGGAAAGGCCACATTGTAAAGTGAACATGAAATAATGAGCAAGGAGAAGACACAAAATAAAAGTGGAATATACAAAAGAGACTTCGGCCTAGTCATGGTTAGCATTGGGTTGCTATCCACTTTCTGTAATTGATTGAGTTATTGATTATTGATTGATGTATTTTATTTCTAACCAATTATATCCTAGGAAAGCTCTTTTTCCTGTCAAATGGCGCAAAATTTGTTAGACGGGTTTTTAACCTAGGATTAAGATAAGCACTGGATAGATAATCCCTGATATCAGGAATACCTTTGAAAAGCTGAGCTTTATCATTTAGCAAATCAGATAGCATATTATCTGAGGATCTCAATTCATCAACGCTGAGAATATAAGAACCATAACTGTTCTGTCGCTGTGCAAATCCAAACGCGCTAGCCAGAGACCGAGGAAGTTGTTCGTTTTCTGCAAATATATCATAATAGTTACTGGTCGGTGTGCGTATTGCGAAAAGGTCGCTATCTTTTTTGTTCCATCTCAACATTTGCGAGTTGGGTTCAGTCGACTGCATCCATTCATCATTATTCTCGATAAAAGACTTCGGGACTCTCTGTATCAGGGTGTACATTTGCTATCATACTACAAATATCCTTTAATTAACATTTTGACTTTTATATCGTCTCAGAAGAATAAGTAGCCTTTTATTTGGTTTCATATTAAATTAATATATATACTGGTCGGGCTTAAACACGGAAGTTATAATGTTAGTAGCTTGTCTAAAATGATGTGAAAACACTTTACAAGTTGTCAAATGGGTCTAATAATATTTATATAATAGAATAAAATATTTATATGAGATTACTTTAAAATCGGGGTTTTATGGTGGTAGAATTGGTTAAGGATGTCACTTTGTTTGGCGATAGATGTCCTCGCTGTGGCAAGGGGCCTATGGTTACAGATAACTCCAGTGGCGAGATGTTTTGTGGGAACTGTGGCTTTGTTATAAATGAAAGGATAGAAGAAACCGGACCTGAATGGCGCGCTTTCTCCAAAGAGGAACATGAAGATAGGAGTAGAGCAGGCATACCAACCTCTCTGGCAATGCACGATATGGGACTTGCGACGATTATTGGACCCATTGACAAGGATGCCTCTGGAAAGCCTCTTTCTGCTTCAATGAAAAGTACAATCGAAAGACTCAGGACATGGGATAGCAGAAGCCAAGTCCACGAACCGGTGGACAGAAACTTTAGACAAGCATTTAGCGAACTGGATAGACTTAAAGATAAACTTGCTGTAGGTGATGCCGTTATAGAGAAGGCCGCGTATGTATATAGAAAAGCACTAGAAAAGGGGCTTGTTAGAGGTCGGTCCATATCAGCATTAGTTGCAGCCGCATTGTATGCTGCTTGCAGGGATACAGAGACACCTAGGACTCTCAAGGATATCGCAAATGCTAGCAACATCAAGAAAAAAGACGTTGCTAGGTGCTATAGGCTATTGATAAGAGAACTGGATCTGAAAATGCCAGTTGTTGACCCTGTAAAGTGTGTTGCTAGGATAGCGAGCAAAGCAGGACTTTCCGAAAAGACAAAACGCAAGGCCCTTGAAATATTGAAAAAGGCCGAAGAAGGCAAAATTTCTGCTGGAAAAGATCCCATGGGATTGGCGGCTGCTGCTCTTTATGTGGCATGTGTGATGAATGGAGAAAATAAAACACAAAAGGACGTAGCTGAGGCAGCGGGTGTAACAGAGGTCACCATACGAAACAGGTATAAGGGCCTCAAGATGCATCTCAGATTATAACCCTGTTGATCTTGGACTTCACTTGAAAAACTGAAGTCAGAAATACAAGCAGATATTCTTCAGTTAGTCAAATAGCTTTCAAAAAGACTCCCGTTTTGCTAGGTTGCAGCAGATCAATGTCGACGTCTTAGATCTATGTCGACGTATTAATACAAACATATTAAAATAGCCAGGGTTAAAATTTAAAGAATTATTGCTTTTATACACAACAAGACCTATTGTACTTCAATGGCAGATTCTGTAAAGCCCTTTTTAATTAGAAATCCTTTGACATCCTCTCTGTGATCTCCCTGTAACATTATAAATCCAGCCTTTGCAGTTCCACCACATGCAAATTTGCTTTTGAGTTCCTTAACCATCGTATGTACGTTACTTGATTTTGGATCAATACCTTCAATGAGAGTTGTGGTTTTAGAAAAGCGCCTAGTTTCGAGTCGGACAACGATTCTTGTTTCCTCCTTCTCCAGTTCACCGCAGGCACAAAGATCGTCAGGAAGGCCGCACTTCTTGCATATAACCGCCATCTCTTGGTAAAATAAATTTTCTCAAGCTTACTATTAAGCCTTGCCTGTTTTTGATAATCGGCTATTAATGCAAATTAAAAACAGTGGATTATTGGAGCCCGAGAGCACACTAGCAATCTAAGACTAGAGTGCTATTATGGCTACGTCTTGATGTCATCTTGAATTAAATTTCTTGAAGAGGCACACGAGCCCTAACATTTATTTCATATCAAGGATAGAATAGAAATAGTATAAATGCCCAAGTTGTAGTATCACAAATAGTATGTCCGCAGATCGCAAAGACCGATATTCAGCTAACCTGAAAGAAGCTGCATCACTGTTGACAAGGGGCGGGACACTTATTAACGATCCCTGTGACTTGTGCAATGGAGTACAAGTAAAGTATCGTGACAACATCATTTGCATAAACTGCGGAAATCAAAAGAGTGTATATAGTAAGTCTAACTCAAAACAGCAGAAAATCGGGGAGAGTCAACTGGTCAATATTCAAAAAGATAGCCAGATTGTGGCAGACATTGCTACCTCACCGCCCCCAAACGAATACTCTGAGGCACACACTCAACATGACGCTCATGGTTCACATAAAGACCTTGAAGAGATGGAAGTCGCCCGTCGTGAAAGGAAAGAAGAAGAACAGCATGTATTTCCACAGGACAGAGAGAGTCAAGACTCTTGGAGCTTACGACACGTGGGTTTTTTGTTAATTGATAAGATAGCTACCGAAATAGCAAAGATCAAAGAAGAGGATAATCCA
>DATFBG010000033.1:0-3347 GCA_035253945.1 Nitrososphaeraceae archaeon
CTTGCAATTGCCTCTGCTCCGAACAAAGAGGGCATGAATTTCTTGTTTCGCAGCTCTCCCACTGCTAATCCTGCATAATTGGGTTGAGATATCTGGATATTGAGAATATGTTTTGAAGTCTTTGTGGTAATTATTACTCCCTTTTTATTAATTGTTCTGTCCTCTTTGATCATTAGTTGTTGGGTCCCCATAAATTCAAATATTCCCCATTTATTGAATGATCTTCTTAGCTGGGTCAGTTCTTCTCTGCTAGCCTGTCTGAACATATTGTAATACTCCTCATTTAGTTTTCTTCCGAAGTTTAGCTATGTAGAATCCTGTCGAATTATGAGTATGAGGATAAAACCTCGTGGTGCCTCTTAACCTCTCGTCGAATACCTTTTTATCAAAACTCGTTAGGCCTTCAATGCCAAAGGATATTGGCTCAACTTCGACGTCAAACTTTTTTAGTATAGAGTCTACAACATATTCATTTTCCTCCGGAGCAAAAGAGCATGTAGAATATAAAATTAGACCACCAGGTTTCAAGACTTGCAACGCTGAGTCAAATAGTTTTTTTTGAACGAGCGAACACTTAGATATGATATCCGGCACTCTGCTAGTTCTCTTCGACGTATCTTTCCACATCACACCTTCGCCACTGCAGGGCGCGTCAAGAAGAATGCGATCGTAGCTAATGTTAAGGCTAGGGCACTGGATCGCATCCATCTGATAGATCAATGTGTTCATGACTCCGCATCTAGTAATGTTAAATAATAATGATCTTAATCTACGAGGATTGGGCTCCATTGCTATAATGGAACCTGTGTTGTTCATTTTTTGGGCTATGAACGTAGTCTTCCCGCCGGGTGCTGAAGCCATGTCTAGCACAGTCTGATTTGGCTGTATATCGAGAGCCTCCACTGCTATACACGACGTTATATCTTGGATGTAATAGTGTCCTAGTAGGTATTCAGTGGTCGCTCCTATCGAGACCCGTGCATCTGTCGGGCTTATTTCAAAGACATCGGCCAAAACAGTTTTTGTGAGCTCAAACCCTTTAGACACGAGTCGAGCCACAAGCTCTTCGCTTGTAATTTTTAATGTATTGGTCCTGACATATCTTCGCACAGGCTCTCGCATCTTTTCCATCATCTTTTTCACATTTGGAACAAAGTGCAAAAGTCTGTTAATTATCCATTCATCATAGCCATATTTGGCAGCAAGGTGCAAAGACCTTTGTGTGGGAGTGAATGTTAAGATTTTCAAACGCGCAGCCTTTGTTTGATATGAAGCCTTTTCCTTTTTTAATAATTTGTTTCCATTCTAAATGGATTGCCAAATATACAAGACAAGCGGAATGGAATATTTTTCTATCAGTCTACCGAGCCAATCGGCAACAATTCTTACAGTGACCTGTAACTCAGAATATTAATATTTTTGCACAAGAGCGCTGCTCATGAATTGCGCACGTATTTGCCATTATGCCCATGCAATAAAATCCGTACCTGTGTCCTAGCAGTAACCCTCCTTCTGTTTTAGGCGGGATTTCGCTGAGCAGCCAACCTGAGCAAGTGCAGGACCTTTATGCTCGATTTGGCCTTGCTCCACTCGGGGCGGCATTTTCATTTCAGTATCAGTTCGTTCTCAGGCCATCTAAGCCATCATGACGCATTAGTCCTGACTGAATATCTTTTCTGTTCCGTAGCCAGCCGTCTCCGGCTAATCATCGCTGATTCGAGTGCCTGCGTTGAGGGAGGAGTTTCCTCTCTTTCGAGTGACCCGCTCACTAGCTCACAAGTACAAATTTAATTAACAAATATAGACTAATAAAGTTGTCCAAAATACTGTCTTTCAGTTTCCATAATGGCCCTCGAGCTATCAGCATTGAGGTAGTCACATAGCAATTCACCATTTAACTCCAAAAATGTATGGCCCCACTTGAATTTGTTTAATAGCTGGACAGCCTGATTTTCGTAGCCCAGAATGAAAAGACAGCCAGCGAGAGCTTCAGCACTTGAGAGCTTTCCTAACTTGGAATAATTTGTTGGGTTTGCTGCTAACAAAGCAGGTAATCGCCTGTGTTTGCCATATCTTAATTCCCGATAACGGCTCAATACTTCTCCCGCCTTTTCCCAGGAACAATCGATAGCACATACCGAGCCGTAGGATATTCCTTCTTTTCTGGATAATATTTCTCTAGAAAGAGGATTCAGGAGGAGTGTATTGTGACTGACGTGTCTGATTCGTTCTGCTAGCCCAAACCTAGTAAGTTTCGCTGCGGTACATTTAGAGGGGTCATCTTGTCCTAGCATATATACACATACTTTCAAAGCGGCATCTATCGACGTTAATTCACGAAAAGGTGATAATAACATATACCCGAAGTATAATAGCTCGCAGATGAGTGACTATACTTTCGATACAAGTTGAATGAATTGAATTGAATTGTTACAAATATGCCTTGGGTATAAAACCTTACTCAACGGTGCCAGACACCATACCTTCAGTTGCATCTACGTAAGAGTCTACGTCCATCTCTGTTACTTTTCCTTGGTCGACGTTTATAATGTATATTATATGGAGACGGCTGTTAAGGATTTCGCTGAAGCTTATTGGCGGATTACGATAATACCTGTCACACAATTCTTTAACCTTCTTTATATCGTCCCTAGATCGGTCTCTTGGAGGTCGTCTAAATATTTTTGGAATCGGAAGGACACTTACTGGGGGTGTGGCGAGAACAAACTGATTTGCAAACTTGCTATACCTAGCTATTTTACTGGCTACTCGGGCAGAATAGTACGATAAAGGATCTAGAGCATGTTCAGGGGGGATGAACCCAGTTTCTATTTCTAAAATGGCTTCGCCCTCGCCTTTTGTAGCATATAAGTCGCAAATCAATATATCGTTTAGCTGCCTTTCAACATCGACTGCATATCCATATCGTATGAGATGCCTAGCACATACAAGTTCCATTGCAGAATGATTAATTTTTACAATGTTCCTTTTGTATAGTTCAATCAAGCGAAACTTTACAAAATCCATCCTTTTGATAATTTCGTCAGATTCTCCTACTGTCATTTTACCTGACAAATTACTTACATCAGCGGTAAAGCGTTCTAAATCCAATTACAGCCGAATCTAATGTTGTGCTTACTTACTTAAATATAAACCCGCTCCGAGGGTAACCTTAAAAATCCAGCCTGATAAACATACTTAAAATGACTGCCATAAAGAAAATTACCGTTCTCGGATCGGGGGTTATGGGACACGGGATTGCTCAAGTTGCCTCGGCTGCTGGTTTCAATATTGCTCTGCGCGACGTAGAGCAATCTTTTCTAGATAATGCTATGAATAGGATAAAG
>DATFBG010000034.1:0-4692 GCA_035253945.1 Nitrososphaeraceae archaeon
CAGGTGGGATGTGCAGGAAGGTAAAAGAGGGCTTCAAGATCGCATCCAGAGGCTTAGATGTGATGATTGTTAATGGATTGAAGCCTGAAAAAATAACTCAAGCAGTGTGCTCTGGGCCAGAAGATTTTGAGGGCACAGTTATAAGAGGTCGCTCTGATAGGTTGAAAAAGGGGTAAATGAGTAGAAAAGAGGCAATCGACTTCCTGTCTGAGCTCGAAACTATTAAGATTAGGAAGAAGAACGGAATAGACATACCACTCAAGAAAGGAGCACAGGCAAAAACCTCTTCAACCTATCTGGAACATGTGAGGCTCGTCCACAATGCTTTACCTGAACTCGACTATGCTGATGTTGATACTTCGTGTTTTTTTATGAACCGAAGATTTTCTGCTCCCATTATTATTGATTCTATGACGGGGGGAACTCCAGAAGCAAATAAAATTAATGAAAGGCTGGGCAAGCTAGCCCAGGTGCATAATGTACCCATGGGTTTAGGCAGTCAGAGAGCCGGTCTCAAAAGCGAGGAACTTGCATCAACGTATACGGTTGCGAGGAAAAACGCTCCTCAGGGATTCCTCATAGCAAATATTGGAGGCGCACAACTTTCAAAGGGACTTACCCTAAACGAAGTCAAGAAAATTATCGATATGATACAGGCTGACGCTATTGTCATTCATCTGAATCCGTTGCAAGAGCTTATACAACCTGAGGGAGAACCCAAGTACAGTGGCGTGCTTCACCAAATAGCTGAACTAGTAAAGAATCTAAATTTGCCGGTAATGGTCAAGGAAGTCGGGGCCGGTATTTCTAGAGAAGTTGCAGTTAAATTGGAAACGGCAGGCGTAGCCGCCATTAATATAGCCGGGTCGGGGGGAACAAGTTGGGCAGGGGTTGAAAAGATACGTGCAGATGCTGTAAAAAATAAGCTCAAAACTCATCTTGGCGAATTATTTTGGGACTGGGGAATACCAACTGCTGTTAGTCTCATGGAGGTCAAGAGTGTGGTAAAGAAAACTCCGATAGTTGCATCGGGAGGCTTGCGGAACGGACTTGAGGTTGCTAAATGCATTGTTCTAGGTGCTGACATGTGCGCAATGGCTTATCCTTTTTTGGTGGCGGCCGCGCGATCTGCTGATAGTTTATTCAATTATATGAACACGGTTTTGGCTGAGCTCAAAAGCACAATGTTTCTTTTAGGATCCAAAAACATTGAAATGTTGAAGAGCTCAAGGTATATATTGACAGGCGCTTTGGCAACAGAGGTTAATCCTGTATGAGTACAGGTACCATTAGAGGCGAATTAGAAATCAATGCAACCCGTGTAAATAATTTTATTCTATCCTATCTTAACGGGAGTCCTAAGGAACTCTACCGGGCCTCTGCACACTACATTTCCAGTGGAGGTAAAAGGATCAGGCCCTTTATTCTATTGAAAGCATCTGAGCTCTTTGGTGGCACTTCAAGAAAGGCAATGCCCGCTGCTGCCGCAGTAGAATTGATTCATAATTTCTCGCTTGTTCATGATGATATCATGGATAACGACAAAACGCGGCATAATGTTCCGACTGTTCACACATCTTATGGAATACCGTTGGCCATTCTAGCTGGGGATATTTTATTCTCAAAGGCATTTCAACTTATGTCTGTATGCGGACTTGAAGAAGGGATTGCCGAAAAGTCGATACCAGAAATGGTCAGCAGACTATCTACAGCTTGTATCAATGTATGTGAAGGACAGGCCATAGATATGCAGATGGCTTCTGAGAGCGATAAACCGTATTCTCAGACCGACTATATTACAATGATTGAAAAAAAAACTGCCTCATTGTTTGAACTATCGTGTTCTTTAGGAGTCTTGTCTGCTGATAATCATGCAGCTGAGGATCTTGATCGACTGTCCGTTTTTGGCAAGAATATCGGCATAGCGTTTCAACTCATTGATGATCTTATTGGCATAGTGGGAGATCCACGTATAACTGGGAAGGCCGTGGGAAATGACATAAGAGAAGGGAAAAAAACATTTCCGTTGATCTTAGTACTCGAAAAAGCCAGTTCAAATGAAAGAAACAAGCTCCTGAAGATTTTTGGCTCTCGTAGCACAAATGATATGGAATTGGAGGAAGCGTTACGGATCATATCCGGTCTCAGGATAGAGAAGGAAATACGAGATTTGGCAGAGTCCTATATATACCGTGCTTTGCATTCATTGGAGGTGTACGCGGATTCGGAGCCAAAAAGCGCTCTCCAAACGTCTGCGGATTTTATTTTGAGACGGAGTTTGTAATCTAGGTGGTTCTTGACCAACGATTACTTGATTCTATCAAGGCAACCGCGCTCCAAAATGCCCTAGAACATAATGGCAAGGCAAAAGCTGATGCGGTAATCGGCAAAATTGCCGCATCAACTACAGAATTTCGATCTAATTTGAAAAATATTGTCCCAGCTATAAGGGAAACAGTACGGGAAATCAATGCCCTGCCATTAAATGAACAGAAGTCGTTGTTGAAGCAGTTAGAGGTCATAGCTCCCCCTCAGCAAACACAACCAGTGCAGAAGTCGAACATTGATTCCTTACAGCTTTTTCCCAAACTGGAAAAAGCGCCTCCAGGAGAGGTTATAACAAGGTTTCCTCCCGAGCCCAGTGGATATCCTCATATCGGCCACGCCAAGGCTGCAATAATTGACGAATATTATGCGCGAACGTATGCCGGAAAGTTTATCCTACGTTTCGATGACACTAATCCATTAAACGAAAGACTCGAATATTATGAGGCGTTTATTCTAGCCCTACAATGGCTAAACATTCGCCCTGATATCATAAAAAATACGTCGGACGATATTGAACTATTGTATAACTACGGAAAAAGGCTTGTCTTAAACGGCTACGCGTATGTATGTACTTGCGATCAAAAGAAAATACGCGATCTCAGATCAAAAGGAATTGAATGCGATTGCCGAAAAAGCATGATGGCGGCATTAGGACGTGTAGATGACTTCTTTAATGGGAGATTCAATCCGAATGAAGCAATAATTAGATTCAAGGGTTTAATGGCTGATTATAATACTGTAATGAGGGATCCCACTTTGTTTAGAATAATCAAGGGGCGCCATCCCAAACTCGGAGACAAATATGATATATGGCCTACATACGACTTTGCTGCACCGATAGAAGATAGTATTGATGGTGTTTCACATGCTTTCAGAACTAAGGAATACGAATTGAGAAATGCTCTTTATTTTGCGATCCTCGAAAGACTAGGATTACGTAAACCAAAAATGATAGAATTTTCAAGACTTGAATTTGATGGGCTTCCGGTTTCAAAAAGGAAGATAAAACCATTGATAGAAAACGGAATCATAAAATCGTGGGATGATCCTAGGCTTCCTACACTTGCTGGGATGAAAAGAAGAGGTTTTATCCCGGAAGCTATAAGGAGATTTGTTCTTTCCTTAGGTATGACCCTAGCTGAAACAAAGCCTCCTTTTGAGTCACTGGAAGCTTTTAATAGGAAATTAATTGAAGCTGAAAGCACTAGACTATTTTTTGTCAAGGATCCGGTTGAAATTAAGATACTAAATACTTCACCACGCGAAGCCGTTTTGAAAAACCATCCAAACATTGATCTTGGATCTAGAAGAATTAAGGTCAATGACTCTGTTTATGTTTCTAAAGAGGATGCGGTCAACCTCCTTCCGGGTCATGAAATAAGACTGATAGAGCTGTTTAACATACGAGTCATTGACATTATCACGGCAGGTACAAAGATGACAATAATAGGCTCATGGTCTGGAGATGATGTTAAACCAGAGATGCGCAAGATCCAGTGGGTGGCCAAAAATGACGCACATCCGTTTAAGGTTCTTGTTCCAAAGGAGCTCTACATAGGCGACACATATAACGCCAATAGTCTTGAAGTTTGGAAAGGAGTATGCGAATCCTATGTGACCAGCTTGAAGCCGGACTCTAAGTTACAGTTTGTAAGGATGGGTTTCTGTCGGATCGAAGGAGATAGCTTGGCGATTTTCACACATAGGTAATAACCAGAAATGAAGATTGCGAGAATAAGAAGTAACACAGAGGGAGAAACATATGCTGTCTTATCTTATGACGGGAACAAATTAATCACGAGGTCAGACATTCAAGAGCAGACAGGGATACCTCTTCCCCCTGCCATTAAAGACTTTATGTTCAATGGCTGGATGGAAGAAGTTATGGCATATCAAAGAGAGCTCGACTATGATATTAATCTCGAAAGAGTGGAACTTCTTGCACCTATTCCAAATCCCCCAACAATAATGTGCTTGGCATTTAATTACTACGACCATGCAAAAGATGCTGGTCTGATGCCTTCAGATGAGCCTGTAATTTTCATTAAACCCCGAACTGCATTAAATTCTCCTTACAGCGACATAATATGTCCTAGCTTTGTGAAGAGACTAGATTACGAAGCAGAGATCGCAGTTATCGTAGGAAAAAGAACTAAAGGAGTATCAGAGGAAGAAGCCTTGGATTCTGTATTTGGTTATATGATAATGCACGATGTATCAGCGAGAGACATACAGTTCAAAGATAAGCAATTCACCAGAGGTAAAGGCATAGACACATTTGCTCCATGTGGACCATGGATAACCACTAAGGATGAAGTAAAAGATCCTCAAAATCTGACCATTGTTACCAGAGTTAACGATGAG
>DATFBG010000035.1:0-5646 GCA_035253945.1 Nitrososphaeraceae archaeon
GACACGTGGGTTTTTTGTTAATTGATAAGATAGCTACCGAAATAGCAAAGATCAAAGAAGAGGATAATCCAGAATTACTGAGACGAAAAGCCGAAACCATCAGGATTTTTCTGGGGTTGTTACAAAAGGTAAAAGAAATCCAACGCTTATAGATTTAGTCCACTTTTACTATTTTTTGAATTGGTAACTTCTCTTAGAAAATTTGTTCAGTATATAGTTTAGTCCCGGAATGTATTTAATACGCTACTATATTATTTGATTCGACAATGAGTAAAAAGAAAAATGCCCCTCTTCCAGCTTCCAGCGCCGGGCTATTAAGATTCTTTGAGGATGAAACGAGAGGATTTAAGGTTAGACCAGAAGTTGTACTTGGAATAGCAGGAGCTTTAATCGGGGTATCCTTAATAATAAGAGTAATCTTCCCTGTCTAAGTTTGCTGAGACCGGCTAATGGATAATGTTCGGCCGGACAGTATCACCAATATCCACAGAAGATGGACAATTACCAGACTAAATCCATCTTCATACAAGATTTCCATTGCTGTTGCATTAGCTTCAGCGGCGCTTATTATTACTCTATCTTTTTTATATGGACCAAATAGAACAGAGAGCAACAACTACGCTGTGTTATTGTCATACGGTATACCAGCAATACTTGCGCTTAGTTTTTTGGATTATCTATCCTTGTACGGAACTCCCACAAACAAAATTTCCAAAATATTTCACGTTGAAGGATTTGGGAACCTACTGTGGTCAGTTGTTCTTGCTGTTGGAATCATCATAGACCCTCTGTTTGGACATAATACTAATCCCAATAAGTATCTCTTGGAAGGCATGCTAGTTGTCGTCGGATTCCGAATCGCAATTTTCAGATCTGTATTTGGAGCAGGACTAATGAGGGCTGTCGGTGTTTCGTTTCTTGAACCTATTTTGTTCATGGTTATTTTGATCTCTCCTTGGCAATTTTTCAACCTCATTTTCCAACAGCCAACAGGCTTTATCGTAGGCATTTTCTTTGTGGTTTGGGCAATAATTTGGTCCATTATGGCAGATAGGGCCGGTCGTCCATATGTTATAAGCACATTTAATCTCCTCCAAGCCTTCCTTTCTGCTTGGACAGAACAAAAGGGCGACAAAATGGAAGCAATAGCAGAAGCTAGAGCAAAAAATAACCATGTGACAAGTTACGTAATGAAGTTTGAATGCAATGACGTAAATCAAAAAGAGGTCTCTTTAGTAATACCGGGGGTTCACCCTGGTCCTTTTAAACCAGTTGGAGGAAGTAATCTACCCTATGAACTACTCAGAATTTTCTCTGGGAGAGCGCTAGTCGTTCATAGCGCTTCGGACCATTCGCTTAATATTCCTTCAAAAAATGAAATGACAAAATACCTCGATTCATTCAGCACGCCTCTTGCTTTTACCACGGGGTACACGTGCACTGAACCTCTTCAAATTAAAAGGGGAGGCTTCATAGTTACAGGCATAGCATTTGGGAGCGCATGTCTGGTTATACTCTCCGCTTCACGAGGCATGGAGGACGTCCCTACAAGGGTGTCTTCAAGTCTGCAGGATTATGCAAGTAATTTAGGATTTTCTAAAACGTTGATTGTCGATAGTCATAACGCTATGGGAGGTCCTCTCTCCTATGATGATCAGCTCGACTTAATTGTATGTGCAAGAGAAATTCTTGACAAAATTAAGGATTCTAGACAATATCGGTTTGGGGTGGGGTTTGCAAGTCATTATCGGCGCACCTGGAGAAATGATAGAAATCTTGTCGAGGACATCCACCAATTATATGAAATGGAGGACCTTGGCCCAGGTGGTTTGGCCGTTATCGCCTTAGAAGTAATGAATAAGAAATATGTCATAGGATGGGCGGATTCAAATAACATGGAGATCCAGGTTAGGGATGCTGTCTTATCCGATCTCAAGTCCCATGAATTTTATATGCTTGAAGTCTGCACGTCGGATACTCATTTCACATCAGGGAAGAGGACACGACAAGGATACTATTCTTTGGGTACTGTCTCCGGGACACACAAAATAGTAGACTATTTTAAACAACTTGTGGCCAAGTCCTTTGCTGATGTCAAAGAATGTTCTTTTAGTTTGTTGTGCGTAGAATCCAATATCAAAGTCATGGGTAAAGGGCAGTTCGATGACTATTCAAAGGCCTTAGACAGTTCTATGCACCTAACAAAAGTCTTTCTTACAATCTCTGCCGGGGTTGCTCTTTTAATGTTGTTGTTGACATAACACTCTATTTTAATAGATAAAAAAGGCTTATCCTCTCGTTTCTGACAACTACGAAGAAGATTGAATATTTGCAAATGCTAATTGCAAATATATAGGTTATACAGTAACTAGTCTCTTCACAACTAAACAGAATGGATGGGGAGAGATTTGAACTCTCGACCACCTGTGTGTGAGACAGGTATCCTGTCCAAGCTAGACCACCCATCCAAAATTTTGAGAAATAATTTTTTCTCCTATTCTACTCTTCCCTGCCCTTCTTTTCTTTGTTTCTAAACGCTAAGATATATTAGGATCTTTTCATACGGTGTAATAATAATATTATAATACATGATGTATAGCAAGTGTCGGTTTGGTTATACCCGCTTAGATTTTTCTGCCCTAGTGCGCTTACCACTTTGCTATGTGCCTTCACTGAACCCTTGGATGTAAAGTTTCTGTTCATTTGTTAACTTGTCTATTTTTACTCCCATGGATGCTAGCTTGGCTAAAGCAATTTCTTGGTCTTGTGACTTTTCTATGTCATATACTATCGGCTCCATCTTTGATTTGTTTTGTACCAGTTTGAGAACTGACATAAACTGATTTGCAAAGCTCATGTCCATAACCTCTGATGGGTGTCCTTCTGCAGCAGCCAGATTAACCAATCTACCCTCACCTACAAGATAGACATTGTTGCCATTGCGTAATTCATATTGCGTGGTATGCTCGTTGATATTTTTCTTACCTAATGAATTGCGATCAAGGGCGTCTATAGATATCTCGACATTGAAATGACCCGCATTAGCCAGGATTGCTCCGTTTTTCATTTTAACAATATGCTCCTCATTAACTACACCTTTGCACCCTGTTGTGGTGATAAATATGTCACCTAAGGCGGCGGCATCATTCATGGTAGAAACAGAATAACCGTCTAGTTTTGCCTTAAGTGCCGCTATCGGATCAACCTCTGTTATAATCACATTTGCGCCCAATCCCCAAGCTCTTTTGGCAATTCCTTTTCCCACGTGGCCGTAACCCGCTACTACAAGACTTTTCCCACATACAAGAACATTTGTGGCCCTAATAATGCCATCTAATGCTGACTGGCCTGTTCCATAATAATTGTCAAAGTCGTGTTTGGTTTCAGCGTCATTCACAGCAATGATTGGATACTTTAATTTTCCTGTCCTTTCCATCGCCCTCAATCGCACTACACCCGTAGTAGTTTCTTCAGTACCACCTTTAACTGCACTAGCAAGACCGTCTATTTCCTTGTGCATTTCTACTGTCAGATCAGCTCCATCGTCGATCGTTATGTTCGGCCTAATACCCATTGCAGAATGAATATCTTTGTAGTATTGTTCAGTTGAGACTCCTCGAACTGCAAAAACGGAAACTCCATCATTACCGACTATCGAGGCTGCAACATCATCTTGCGTACTTAAGGGATTACATCCGCACCATGATAATTCTGCTCCTGCTGCCTTTAGTGTTCTTATGAGCACTCCTGTTTCCTTAGTGACGTGCAGACAACCTGTTACCCTTACTCCTCTAAGCGGCTGGGAACCTTCATATTTTTTTCTTAGCGAGACAATAACTGGCATGTGAACCTCTGCCCAGTCAATCTTTTTCTTTCCAAGCTCAGCAAGCGCTATATCCTTCACTCGATAATCCATGAGAAGAAAAAACTGTTTGCCATATTATTATTGTTTTTATTTGGCCTTCGTTTTGGAAACCTTTTTCCTGTAGTTATTCAATTCATCAGCTGACCTACTAAATTTTGACATTGTGACTCTAAAGCAGGGCATATCCTAGATTATCTAGGTGAATATTATGTTACCGCTAGCCTCAATTTACCGTGTACGTTCCGTGGGTTAGGTAACGGTTTTCGCTAGCAAAAATCCTCTACCCAAATGCCATTCTCCTGAGCATAACATCTGGTTTATAAAATTCGCCATATCTGCTTGACAGGGTATCTAGAACTGATACTATCCTTTTGGCCCCAAATTCCTCCACCAAAGTGAATAAAGGCTTTTTCAAACCCATACCAAGCCTAAGCGCTTTTTCAAGGTCATTTTTGTCACATGCACCATTTGATAATAACCATGCGGCATTATTAGCCGCCACTCCAACAAGAGGTGTAGGGTCGTACTTCTCTGCCTCGGCTTCACTCAATTTTACTCGTTCATATTTGTCTTCTCCGCCATAATCGTAAAATCCCTTCCCAGATTTTTGGCCAAATTTTCTTTCAGTAAATAGCCTCTCTATAAGTGGATGAGGGTTAATGACCTTGTTATCTCTGGAAGACATCTCCTTACTTGCTTTGTAAATGACATCGAGCCCAGTATAATCAGCGAGTTCAAAAATGCCCATGGGAAATGCCATCTTAAATTTTACTGCCGAATCTATTTGTGTCATCTCAGCCCTATCCCTTTCCAGACAGTAAGCCGCTTCGTGTACCAGGGGAATGAATATTCTATTGACAATGAAACCGACAACATCTTTCTTACAAAGTACAGGATCCTTTCCTATATTCTTGATTAGATCTAAGGATTCGCCAATAGTATCATCATCTGTTAAACGTCCAGGGATTACTTCTACAAGCGGCATCAATTGAGGTGGGTTAAAAAAATGGAGACCAATAAACCTTGAGGGTCTGCTAGTTAGGGAAGCTATCTCACTTATTGGAAGAGTACTCGTATTGGAGGCATAAAGAGTCCTGTCCTCAGCGTATTCATCGACCTCTTCGTAGACCTTCTTTTTTAGCTGCATGTCCTCAGGTACGGCTTCTATCAGGAGGTCTGATTCTCTAAGTGCCTCTTTCAAATCGACTACAGGAGTTATTCTACCATAAATTGAATCCGCTTCATTTTGAGATATTTTCTTTTTTTCTACCAGTTTGCCAAGTGACCACTTTATCTTATTCATAGCATTATCTAGAAAAGATTGCTCTACGTCGCGCAGAGCAATATTGAAACCGGCAGCCGAGGCAACTTGAGCAATCCCGTGTCCCATAACCCCCGATCCGAGAACGGTAATTTTCTTTATGGCAGTCATTTCAGGTATGTTTATCAGACTAGATTTTTAAGGTTACTCTCGTAGTGGGTTTATATTTAAGTAAGTAAGCACAACAATATTTTCGGCAGTAATTGGATCTAGAACGCTTTACCGCTGATGTAACTAATTTGTCAGGCAAAATGACAGTAGGAGAATCTGACGAAATTATCAAAAGGATGGACTTTGTAAAGTTTCGCTTGATTGAACTATACAAAAGAAACATTGTAAAAATTAACCATTCTGCAATGGAACTTGTATGTGCTAGGCATCTCATACGATATGGATATGCAGTCGATGTTGAAAGGCAGCTAAACGATATATTGATTTGCGACTTATATGCTACAAAAGG
>DATFBG010000036.1:0-4189 GCA_035253945.1 Nitrososphaeraceae archaeon
TCGTTCCGGAGTCTGGCATTAAGATATCACCCTGACAAAAATAAGAATTCAGAAGAATCAAAACGGACTTTCATGGAACTTGTAGAGGCCTACGAGGTATTATCCGACGAAATCGCAAGAAGGAGATATGACTCAACGAATTTTGGTGACAATCATGACTTTATTGTTCAACGCAAATGGACGGCACCGGCAGATTTCGATCGAATTTATAGTTATTCACGGATTAAAAGAAAATACGCCAACTATCAAGTTGGAGGAGGAATATGGGATATCAGTGAAGCTGCGACCTCAAGTTTGTGGAAGGCTACTGTTGCGTTATTTGCAAGCCTTGGGGCTATAGCAGTATTTATCTTGATGCTTCGATAAGAAAGATTATAATTCATTCAGTGTAATTGCCTTTCGTGTGTTATGATATTAAGGGCTTCTTTTAGACGGTCCACTACGCAGACGGTAGATTTTGTAACCAAAGAAACCAGCAAGACTCAGATTCACCGCCGAATAAATTAAGAATTGAAAAGATGAATAGACCAAAGCAAGGGATAAGCCAAATAGTCCTATAACAAGTGCAATTCCAAATAAGAGAAACAGTACACGTCTACTGATCACTGCTACGACTTACCTACATGTAAAACAAGATAAAAATGCTTCTGACTCGACCTAGGCCCTAACTTCAAAAAGACCAGCACCTCACTTCAAAAATAGGATAGGGAACAAACAAACAAATACTGCAAGTCTCAGAATGCAAATAGGAATTTTTTCATTTTTTTATAAATCTGCAAATTTACTATTAGTTATTTGTTTTAACTTTATCACCTTATCCAAAAGGATTAAAAGAAAGCCAAAGAAGCACTTATCTAAATGCGATTAGTTGCAATTGGAAGCAGGGTTTTTGTAACAAGCCTCAGACTAGCAGGAGTCCAAGGTATTATCGCTAATTCACCTACGCAAGCCCTTTCTCAAATTAACAGCATAGGAGGATCAGAAGACATTGGTCTTGTCCTTCTTAGCGATGACATAGGAAAGGAAATCCGTTACCAACTAACAGAAATAAGAGCTAAGCGACCCATACCGCTAATTTTCGAACTCCCTTCACCAGGAAGCAAAAAAGAAAATGTCGATTATAGGTCACTGTTAAAACAGATCCTCGGAATGTAACTTTGTATTAAGCAATTGTTCTTAATATGAAGTAATGACATAAGGCGTCAACCCAAGACGCATATGCTAGCCAGCAAGAAAATAATTAATCTTCCCATAATGCTAACTAGTTGCCGTCAGAATAATACTGTGTGATTTGTCATGGAACATACTTAATGCAATTGACATTTTCCTCGTGTATTATATTACTGACTTTTTTCGCTCAATAAAGCAAGGTCAGTGTCCATCTATAACCTTTCTTCCAAATATAAGGTACGTGGTATGAGCTATCATCCTATTGGAGGGCCTTGTCATCCCTTCTCTAGCCTCAAGAGTTCTTGTAATTACCTCTATTGATTCAACATCTACAAACCTGTTTTTTCTTAGTTCAATTGCAGTCTTTTCTAACTGGTTAAAAGTGGGGCATATTGCAACAAACGATCCACTGCTTTTGAGTGAATCGTAGACTTGAGGGATTACCGTCCACGGATCACCCAGATCAACTATGGCGACGTCGATATCCTTAAGGTCTAGACCCAAGTGCGGGTCATGTTGGTGGGACGTTACAAATTCTATCAGTCCAGCTTTCTGCAGATTGCGTCTCGCAACGGCCATAAAATCGGGGTTTATATCAAATGTATGTATGTGTCCACTAGGTTTGACAATACTGGCCATAAATGTTGTGAGTGCACCACTGCCGGTCCCAATTTCCAGAACTATCGATCCATTTGTCAGGCCGGTCCGAGCAACAATGAAGCCTAAGTCCTTTGGGTAGATAATCTGAGTTTTCCTTTCAGACTTCATAATGAAATCGTATATTGTAGGCTGGATAAGGTATATTGTCTTCCCTTCAGTCGATTTTATGATTGACCCATACTCCATTCCAATAACATCTGACATATCTATTATGCCTAGATGTGTATGCATTTTCTTTTCATGTACTGCCTTAATGAGCCATTTTTTCCTAGGAGTATGAAAAAGCAAGACATACGAGCCCTCATTAATTTTCATCTTGCTTGTAGGATACGATACGGGGGCAGATAAAAAGCCTTGCAGAACAGACCTGGTTCTGCTATTACAATTGATTGATTGATTTAGAATTTTAAAATATTCTTGGCTGCAAGACGAATGTCTTCAGATTTTATTGTTTTTCTTCCTGCATGAATAGACAAGTCTAATGCTTGCGAAGCAACCTTTGCTGCAACTTCTTCAAGTATCTTCCGCAGTTCGTCAGCAGCTTCATCACTGACCCTTTCTGCTCCTGACTTCTTTATGAATCGGTACATCGCTGCAAGTCCTAGTTCAGGATTAGTGTACATAGATGGACTATGCAATTAGGCGTATGTTAAACGTTACTTGTCTAAGAAATGCCATGTCTTTTACATTCATACTTGAACTCCAAGGCATGGCAAAGCTCTTTTAAAACAAAAACATGTGCTCTGGTCGCCGACAACCTGAATATATTATAGCGATGTTCTTCGCATTTATGAAGACGAAAAGATAAAGAGACTATTCTATCCCATTTTAGGATTATTTTAAAACTCTAGGATTATGTTAAAAGGTAGTATTGACACCAAAGTCATTATGTCCTTAGCTGATGCTCATATTCACCTTACCGATGAAGAGTTCTCATATAGCATTGATTCGATTATCACAACCATTAAAGCGATGAGGATTAAGGTCTGTTCTGTTTGCGTGGATAACGAAACCTCTCGGCGCAGCATTGACCTTTTTAGCAACCCTATCCACCGTGATAATATAGCCCAATTCATTGGTATTCATCCGCGTAATGCTAATTGTGAAGATGTTGCTAGATTTAGACTGCTCCTTGAATCAAATATTCAATCTGTTGATGGCATAGGTGAGATAGGCCTAGATAAAACTTATACACTGGATGACTATTCTCCTTACTCTAAACAAGTTGAAGTATTTGAGTTGATGTTACGGCTTGCAGAGAAACATCGTAAACCTGTCTCAATACATTCTAGGAAATCACTTGATGAAATTCTGCAATTGATGAGCTCCTATAATATCTCATGCGTTCTTATGCATTGGTTCTCTGGCAATAAGAAACAACTAAAAGAATGCATGGAAAGAGGTTACTATGTGTCATATGGTCCGAGCCTGCTTTACTCTGAGGACAAAAAAGTTTTGCTTAAAAAGACTGATAAAACCAGAATTTTAACTGAAACTGACGGGCCAAATAAGTACTCCCATTGTTTTGATGATTATCCCGCTCTTCCAAGCTCATTTTTGGCAAGCGTTGTAAAAGCAGTAAGCGAGGTACTTGCGATGTCATATGAAGAAGCACTGGAACTGCTTACAATAAACTGGTGCCAATTTGTAAATCGCAGGTTATGACAAGAAGGATAAAATAGCCTCACTGCGATGCTCATAGTATGGACCGCGTTCGTAGGCTATCGACAGAGCTTTTGACACGATATCCAGACAAATTTACTCATGACTTCGAACAAAATAAGAAGATAATAAATGAGTTGGCTACGATCAGATCCAAAGTACTAAGAAATACTGTTGCAGGTTATATCACATCGTATCTTAGAAAAAAATCGGGTCAACAAGAGGCTCAGGCTGAATCCCCAGATGAGGAAGCCATAGAGCCTCCCAGCCAAGAGATTGATGAAAAAAGTGGATCATGAAAGTACAAGGCTTTCTACTTTGAATCAGACAGACAGAGGTATAAATTCTTGATACTGATCCGACTACTCGGAAGTTGTAAAAAGATAATAGGATGCTCTTCTTTAACGTACGAAAAGCACCCTACATCCATAAACGAAATAGTTTCATTTCTCGACAAATCCGCATCTGAGCACGGGACCGCTTTCAGCCCACATAATATTTTGGTAGTTGTAAATGGCATAGATTCATCCATCTTAGATGCCAATGAATCCCTTGTACAAGACGGCGATATTGTAACAGTGGTTCCCATGATCCATGGAGGATAGTGATACCGATGCCAAATTCTTGACACTGGTCTACAAACAAAGCACGCCTTACATGGCATATTCTATGCGAATGGATCAAATAACAGCAAACT
>DATFBG010000037.1:0-7096 GCA_035253945.1 Nitrososphaeraceae archaeon
CTACTACTACTGTCTTTTTATAACTAACACCGAGCAAGGAGGATGGGCATGATCAATAACTCCTTTTGCAACATCTCCTTTTAGCCATCTTCCAAAGCCACGGGCGCTGCTGTGACCTATAACAATGAGATCTGCACCCATATTTTTTGCATAGTGTACTATTGTTTCAGTTGTGGAACCCCTGTCAAACAGTATCTCCATTGTACAAGGGACATTCTTGCTATTACATTTCTCTGCAATTTGTGAGAACCATCCATTTACTTTTGCAGTAATTTCATCTTTGACCTCTCGTTCTGCCTGTGGCAAATCGTAGACTGTATCATAGTAGGGCTCAGGCTCTACTATATGGATAAAGGTGATGCTACCACCAAATAATTTTGCAAGTTCGATGGCTTCATCTGAGGCATCAAGTGAGTATTCAGAAATATCAAACGGCACCAAAATTCTCTTAGTAGCCATTCTGCCACAACAACCTCACAGTAGAGTACAATCCCAATTGGGCCTGTGTGTGTATATAACAAAAATATAGCATCATTTCCCGCAAACGTTCTTGTGCCATTATTATTAATATTATTTGCTATTGTGCTATTGTTGCCGCTGCTGTTGCTCTGCTGCTCCTTACTTTTCAGCTCAAGCAACGGGCACCAAGGAATTGCCAGTAGAGTTGTTAGCAGAGGGCAATATGAAGTCATCGGATAGCGGCTGAGACTGTACAGCGTTGTCTATACTAGTTATGGATACAGTGATAGTGTAATCCTCAATCTCTGTCATTACAGGACCTTGAACATGATATGCTCCGTCACTTGCAACTCCCTCTTGGTCTGTCAGGTCAGGACCCCAAGTTACAAAGTGTGGTTGTGCTGCTGCTCCTCCTGTTTGGTTTGTTGTTGTTGCTGCTCCCCCTGTTTGATTAGATAATGACGACCTGTCTGAAGAAGTAGGTATCAGCTCTAGGTCCAAAATCCCATCAGAATCTTCAAACTGGTTAGAGTACAGCTCCGTGCCCATCGAGTCTGCAATAGTTACATTATATGTTATACTCAATGATGGTGGAATAGTGGTGACATTGTCATTTGGAACAAATGAAAAAGTTGTCCTCCCGACTTTGCCTGCTTCAAAAGGTAGTGCGTCTCCGCCAACTAGCATATTCATATTTTGTCCAGGCTCAAATTCAGCTCCTACCTTTATCCTTCCCTTTGATGAGGGGTTTTCGGTGTCATAGTAGTCATATGTTCCAGGGACTGTAAATTTGTGGATAAAGAATCCTCCAGGAGCTATTGTGCCCGGTTGAATTGGTTCTGGACTTGTGTCATTAAATGTAACAGAATGTGGGGACTCATCTTCGTTAAACCATATGACTGTCATGTTTGCTGGGATGGAAATAACTGATGGTTCAAATGGCGAGAATCCTAGATCAGAGAAAGGAATATTGATCGCATACGATGGGTCTTCTCTTGCTTGTTCATAGCCAGATGGAGCTAAGAATTGTTCAATTTGTTGGAAAAGACTACTTCTGCCATCAGGTGCGGAGGGCTCTGATAGCTGTCCCTGATCAACAGATGTAGACACGGTAGAAAAAACTGGTGATATTGTAGTTACAGAGACTAAAACATTGAAACTTCCTATGATAGCAAACAATATTACTAATGTTTTTGTAGATATTGTTAAGTTTCTTGTATTCATTCGGTCAGATATTGGTATGCAATAGGTTATTTGAGTTTCGCTGAAAGTTTCAAAAACAGCCTTGTTAATGATTTATCTTCTACCTTGAATCCAGCTTAGGAGCTTTGTGTCCTCCTTTTTGCAAAAATTTCTTGGGAGCAGTTGCAGCTCTATAGACCTCTGATACTATTTCCTCACGTCGATTTTACTGAGAAAGTGTAGGTCTTGTGGGATGTCTTTTTTCCCTCACTAGTTAAGGGCTGTCCAATACACATGTTGATATTGGCTCTTTAAAAAATTCACAATTTATGGACAGTTATCTAAAAAGTTTTTACTAGTAAACGCCAGGAGGGGGACTCGAGCCTTAATTTCATTGTGAGAGTTTTCATTCCTTTCGTATAAAGAGCGAGCAATCATTGCATCATAGCCATAGTAGTTACTTAAGCACCTTTGACGAAACATATCACTTCAGTAATCAATACTGGCAATATACACAGCTTTGAAGGATACGCAAAATCAACTATCCAACAACGACATTGTTGGCTAGCGAATCAACCTAACAAGAGCAAATCCTATGATAAATCCAAGGACAGCTCCAAATGTGGGCAGCCATTTTCTTTCTTTGTGAGCTTTTGGTATCATATCGTAATGCAGCATATAGAAAATGCCGCCAGCCGAGATTGCAAAGATCAGCGCAATAACAACTTGCATCCCTTGGATAAAGAACAAACCTACTAATCCAAGAACAATTGGAATTACTGATACAATCCCAATAGCGATAAACGCTTTTCTTTTGCTGCCTCTAAAAGCAGTCGTCTTACCAGAAGTCATTTCACGAAATGAGGCAATTCCTTCTGGGATGTTTTGTATGCCAATAAGCATAGCAATCACAAACCCAGCACCACTAGCCACTGAAGCTCCTATGGCAAGTGATTCTGGAATAGAATCAAGACCTATACCAAGTAGAATGCCTGCACCGCCGCCCTTACGCTCTGCAACTACATCTGCAATAGTAAAGACTATCGAGCCAGCAAGGAAGGCGCCTAAAGTCATGACAATTCCCAAGGTTTTTTCTGCCTCAATTACCATTCCAAAAATAGCAGCAGAGATTAGGATGCCTGCGCCAAAAGCAGTCAAGAACAACACTTGTCTCTCACTGAAGTTGATGTATCTTGCTATAAGCCCACCTGCAAACGATGTCCCGCCTGCAAATGCACAGATTGCAACAACACGTAGTGTGTCTATAATGTCGATGCTTGGCATTGTTATGTAGGAGCTGCTTGCTAGCCCAGCTTTATACATACTTTCTTTTTGCAATCTCTAGCGAAATTGCTATTGCCTGTGTCTTGCAGATAAAAAAGGGGTCAGATTTTAGGATGAGTCACTTCCTGCCAGCAACTAAGACAATAATCCCCATCTGTCTGGAATATTGCCGCCTCGCTTTCATGACAGATCGAGCAGGAATTAAGGATGCTGAGTGGTGGAGCATCCACTAGGGTTTTGTTAGCCATGTCTTCCTCGCTGTTAAAAGTGAACTAACGGCGGATCGATGCTTAGGCGGGCTGCTGTATTAGCCATGACGGACCGTCGAATAACCCACTTGTGTCGCTCGGGTATTGGCGTAAGCTTGGCTGACAGGTGCCGTTCATCTTCGATCTCCAGCCCACTGTTCGATCTTGCCGCAGAGCGTTCTTGAATATAGCCAAGCACTCTGACGCAGGGTATGTTGCTGCAGCAAATATAATATTGCACAAGCACCGTTATTCCAAGCTCCTTCAACTCTATACGGCCGTATCGTGCTCGATATGACAACAATTGCCTCTCGTTGTTAGAGGATAACTTGTCTTCAGTCATGTTAGTTAAGGTGTATAAGTTCACTTTTAACAGCTGCTTAACTAGGTCAATTAACAAGGTTAATCCATCTTTAATTGGTATCATGTAGAAGCAGAGGCGCCATGGTTGACAGGGAACAGACAATACTTGCGTCCGCCAAGAGAGGATATGGAAGAAAATATTACTTCATGATATGCGATATATGCTTTTGGTGCGCTTCGCTATTGGACTCAGATTTGTCAAACTATCATAGAGCATTTTTGTGTCCTGCCTGTAAAGGAAGCAAGGTACGAGTCATGCCACTTACATCCGATGAAGTGTATATACATACTAAATAGAACGAAGAAGCAGCAGGCTCCTATATCGCAGTTTTCTGGATAGTGAAATCCTGTTCAAAAATAAGCAGAAAAAAAGTTCTATGTATATCTCCTATTAAAGCAAGTGTATCCTTTCAGCGCATTGCTTGTGAAAATACTTTACCCTTTTGCTATGTGCCGTACTTATTATAATGTCCTTATCTTCTATTCTTTTAGCACAGAAGCGGCAACGTCCCTCTTGCCTTACAGTTATTCTAGTCAAAACAGCGTTGTAGTTGTGATTGTCTATATCTATGACGCTTACTTTTGTCAAAAGACTTTCCCCGACGTAGTGAGTTAGTCTTTTTAATAAAAAGATTGACTTAACCATGTTAATCATGACGTATATACATTGAAGGACAATTGTAACTCCACCAGGGTCATACGTACATAGAGAGAGAAATGGCTTGCAGGAATATTTGTGAGATATATAGGGCAAAGAAGGATAGAAGGAGTAGCTATTACGTCCATGGGTACAAGAGATGCCAGATATGTGGTATTTTCATCAAGTGGAGTGGAACCAAATGTCCTTGTTGTCAGAGGCCTCTGAGGTCAAAACCCCACAATAAAAAAAGAAAAGAAACAAAACCAATGAAAGAGAAGGAGATGGGAGAGAATTAACTATATTAATCATGACATAAATAGTCATTCGAAAAGATCATCGATATATATGACAAAGAAGCGCACTCGTCAACAGAATAGGCGTTCATCAGTATCCTATAAGACAATGACAAAGAAGGGAATTATTACCTATGCAATAATTGCAGCTATAATCTCGGGGATTAGCATCGCTGGCTACAGGTCGATGATTCCCACAAATGGCAATAGTCCAGTTTTTGGTCCTACCATTAATCACTTTGTTAAAGCAAAATATTCTGCAAGTTCAGGGTATGGTTGGGCTAGCATGTCTCCGGGCAGCGCCAAAGGATTAAGGGGCGGAGGAGGAGGAGCCACCATTAATCCTTTATACATTTTGGGCAAAGGAAGTTTGCAGTCCATGCATATTATAAATGGAGACTATGAGACCCATTCAAAACATAACTTTAACATCGATGAATTCAATGTCCATTCAAAAGACTTGGCTTATACTCAAAGCCAAACCATTACCTTTGTTGCCGACAAACCTGGCACCTTTCACTATTATTGTAATGTTCATCCAGAAATGAAAGGAGACATCATCGTAAACTAAGAAGCGTGTGAAAGGGGGAGTGTGAGACTATGAGCACTGATAATCAAGATGGTTCAACCTCGTCAACTCGACAGGACATTTTAACTCTGATAGATGGCTTTATCCACCAGATACAGAATATTAGGAGAATACTTTTGGGCATGTCAGTTTCCGCAATCATTCTGGCCCCTCTGGCTATTGCGCTTTCTGTTTATCTTTTGTTACATCCATCATTCTTTGCTGTGCTAGAGACAGAGAACGAATTTGGACTAGTTCTAACTTTGCTGCTTGCAGCAGTTATGATTACTTCAGGAGTCTGGCTTTTTACAGGTATAAGGCAGTATCACTCTATGAGTCAGTGGAAAAAAAGATATGAGGAATATCAGAGAGAAAAGGAAGCAATAGACAGAAAGATAGCATCACAATTCGGGCTAAATCAGGATTAACATAATTGAGTCTTTGTTAACCTTCTTTCCATTTTCTAACACAGAACTCTCCTCTTTATTGATTTCGTCTTTTCTTCTTGGAAACATTTTTTCATATGGCTCAAGGATATCCCTGCAAAACTCCATACCTTTTTGTGTTGGCCTATAGATTGTGATTATTCTTTTCCCTATTGTCGCTTCTCTTCTCTCTATTAACTCATTATGTTCGATGTCCTCTAAGATGGACTTGTGTTTTTTTAGATTCAAGCCACAAAAGCTGACAAGAGCTGTTTGGTTTAGCTCGCCGTATTCTACAAGTTTCAGTATCACATCTTTGACTATGTATATTCGATCTCTGTAAGAGCTCGGCGAGCCAGACATATTTATTGTTCGCTTGTCAAGTCTGCGATGATAGTTACCACAATATAACCTGTATCAACTTACCTCAAGTTAACAATGTTAAGGCATACTTTAATAATTTGGAGGCATCATTTTAAACGCCAATAGCATATGGGATAAGCAGAATTTGGCTTGGCCCTGTCCTAATCCCTACTCCAATCTATCGCCAATCTATCTCCAATCCTATTAAGGGCAGGGCCATTATCAATAGACCAATACTTTTTGCTTCTTGCTCCTTAGCCTGAATTAGATAGCTTGTATTTAATGAACGATAGCTGCCTCTAAGTGAGAGAGAACCCAAGATAATTTTTTAGACTGGAATAATATATCAAATCTGAACCTGTCCATTATTAATGAAAGACGCATCTCCATTTATCACAGAGATATATTCTAGAGTGAAATGGGATAGAACCCAAGTTCAATTAACTATGTTAAGTTATGTTTTAAAAACCGCGACACAAACGACATAACAACAAATGAAAATTCCTTCTTTTAGAAAAGACAATGAAGTAAGAAAAGCAAGAGCTGACACAAAGTTCGTATGCAAGGAGTGTAAAATGGTCTTTCATACAAAAGACTCTTTAGAATTGCATAAAAGAAAGTCACGACATTCTACCGGCTTGATATATTTTGGAAAAAATGAAAAGTAACATGAGAACAGGGACAGTGATAAGGATAAATTATCTTTGACAAAAATTTGTTATTCATTTGAGAGTTGCTTGATTCTATCTCTTCTTGTATCTAGCCTTTATTGTGTTATTCCATGTGTCAGGTGTCCATGGCTGGTGAAAACTTCTTCCCCGATTCATACAACTTTTCTAGCTGATCCTTAGAAGCAGCCTTACTATCCAAATGAATATTCATCCAATTCGTCTGTTCCTCATTTTGTCATGTAGCCGACAAGGCGGCTAATGATTTTTTGTGGACTTACCACACAAAAAAGGCGCATAATGATGAATACGATGGCACAACATTTCAGGACTGATTATGAGAAATTTAAATCGTACTTGATAGATATGACTGACTGGTCAGTCATATTTAATAAAGGCAAGAGGAAGAGCACAACCATGATGACCAATGATAAGGGCGATAATAACAATATCATAACAATCACAACCGAAGAGCGAGTCGAAATTAACATGCAATACCTAGCTTGGCTGTATGCCAAGTCAAGGGAGAAGAAGAGGAAGAAAAAACAAGACAAGGGTCTTCTGCTAAACACTCGTCATGCAATCGAGCTTGTCATGAGAGAT
>DATFBG010000038.1:0-6254 GCA_035253945.1 Nitrososphaeraceae archaeon
AACTCCAACACCAACTCCAACACCAACTCCAACACCAACTCCAACACCAACTCCAACACCAACTCCAACTCCAACTCCAACACCAACTCCAACACCAACTCCAACACCAACTCCAACACCAACTCCAACACCAACTCCAACACCAACACCAACTCCTCTTCCACCTGTTGTGAATCAGCAAATAACCCAGGTCGCAAATCAAGTGGTGCAGCAAACTGGTGCTCCTTCACAATCAGTGCAGCAAACTATTACCCAAATAGCAATACAACTGGCTGGTTTAGGCGGTAACATTAATCAAGCCATAGCCCAAATAGCGCAGCAAATAGCATCTAATCCAAATGGGGCTGTAACACAGAAAATAACTCAAATTGCTCAGCAGTTTGCAGCAGGAAACAGCAATTGTGCTAACCAAGCCATCAATCAGGTGGCAGCGCAAACAGCTCAAGGAAATAATATTGTGCAAGTGATAACCCAGATCGCGATTCTAACTTCGTGTCCGACTCCAGCGCCCAATACTGCAACGCTGATAGTAGTCAAGAATGTAATTAACGATGATGGGGGTAGGCTGCGGCCTAGCGATTTCCAAATAAGTGTCTTGGGCCCATCCGAATTATCTCCTAATCCAGAAAGCTTCCCTGGAAGGTCAGGGTCTGGAACGACCGTTGAAGTCACTGCGAATACTCCGCTTAGGGTAACTGAAACTACATCATCGCGCTACAACTCCGATTTTGACGAATGTAGGACTTCAAGAGGTATTCCACCTGGTGGGATAAGATTATGTACCATCACCAATAACGATAAGGATAGAACCGATACCAGTACTAGCTCGATAATAGAGTACAGGGAAACAACCCCAATTGCAATGGATATAGAGACATTGAAATTCGACAAAGGTTTCTTCGGAAGAAGCGAAATAATACCTATTGCTGACGTAAGCCCATATGTTATGGTTGGAGGTCATGTTCTGCTTAATTTACCAACAGGGGATTTCAGGTTGATAGCTGCCGAAACCTCAAGTGATGAAGTCGAACATGCAATTCTCCTTAATCCTCAGAGGATCGGTAGCATTAGGGCAGGACAATCACTATATCATGTAGACTTGGATGATAAAATGAGTGGAAAAAACCCATTTACAAATAGAGCAGACAAAGTGACTGAATGGACGGAGCTGTGGCTTTATAATTCAAATAAAGTAAAGGATATTCAGGTGGGAGACGATAATGGTTTGACTGCCACACTTGTAATGGCAGAGTTTTCCGGCGCAAAATTAAGATGCCCATGTGAATGGGTTGATAGCGAAATAGTAAAGCAAGGGAAATCATTCTTCTCAGCGTACGGTATGAGAGTACTAGCTGACGTACGTCCGTTCCATGCAATCGATGGCCATGTAGCGCTGGACTTGCCTAGAGAAACGGGTAAGCAGCAATCGGCTGTTAAGGTAGTTGCTTTAGAGCTAGATATTAACAATAAAGTTATACATGCAATAACGTTGAACCCAATAAAGATAGGAAATTTGAACTCTGCCGAATCACTATATCATGTAAATCTGGCCGAAACTATGAGTGGAAAAAACCCATTTACAAACAGAGCAGACAAAGTGACTGAATGGACGGATCTATTGCTATGGAATTCTGATAAGAAGAATGGGCTGGCAATGGTTGATGATAACCAAGTTTCAGTTACTATAGTGGCAGACAGGTGATGCAGTCAATTAATGTTACAAAAAGTTGTACATATTGCAGGACTTCTAAAATTGATTTGCTGGGCACTTTTCCTGTCCATCGGTCATTCTTGTTCTCATCCTTATCTATTCTGGGCACAGTTGGGCGTAATAAGTGCGTCATTATTCTATCTGACTTGAACCTAAAGTGCTATGCTTAGCAATAGCAACTGGTTTTGAAAGCATGAGCCTCACGACAGTTGCGAGGTTTCACCAATTCTCTTATCGGTATTCTATGTCTGATATAGCATGAAAATAACTAACAGTAAACAAGAGGAGAAAGAAAAAAAGTTCTATGAAATGAACCTTCATCAGCGATTCACCTTTTTGAAAAGGGTGACAAAATTATCGAAGCAGGATATCAATACTTTACGAAGTCCCTCTTCATTTGCGTTTGTTGATGCCAACAGGATGGTGGAAAATGCTATCGGGGTGTTGTCTCTACCTCTTGGTATTGCGACAAATTTTGTGATTAATAACCAGAATTATCTTGTACCAATGGCTATAGAGGAACCTTCTGTAATAGCCGCAGCAAGCAAAGCAGCAAAAATTGCAAGTAAAAGCGGAGGCTTCACTGCGAAATGCGATGAATCGCTAATGATAGGACAAGTCCAGGTCGTTTCGTTGCCCATATCGCTAGCCTCAGCCCGATTGAAAATTAAGGCTCATAAGAAAGAAATATTACGTATTGCTAATTCAAAAAGCAGGTCCGTTTTAGCCAAAAATCTTCAGATTAGAGAATTAAATGATAAGAGTCAGAACAAAATGGGAAAGATGTTACTCATAGAGTTGCTTGTTGATACCAAGGATGCGATGGGTGCAAATGCGATAAATACAATGTGCGAATCTGTGTCTTCCAGAATACAAGATTTGACTGGAGGTAAGGTGGTACTAAAAATTCTTTCAAATTATGCAACAAGACGTTTGGTAAAATGCAAAGCAATTTTTTCTAGAAACGACATTGGAGGAAAAGAGGTTGTAGAAAATGTTCTCTATGCTTATGCTCTGGCATATTCTGATGTATACCGAGCGGTAACTCATAACAAAGGTATTATGAATGGTATTGATGCAGTTGCTTTGGCTACTGGACAAGATTTTCGTGCCATTGAAGCCGCGGCTCATGCGTATGCGGCTAGGAATGGCCAGTATCGATCAATGACAAAATGGCATAAAACTGAAACAGGTGATCTGGTTGGTGAACTAGAATTACCAATCGCTGTTGGAACAGTAGGTGGCGCAGCATCAGTCCATCCTATGGCTAAATTAGGATTGAAGATCCTGGGAGCCAAAACTGCAAAAGAGCTTGCGATGGTCTTATCTGCTGTAGGACTTGCACAGAACTTGGCTGCTCTACGAGCATTAGCTGCAGAAGGTATTCAGAAGGGTCATATGAGATTACATGCAAGAAATATCGCGGCTATGGCTGGATCTCGAGGCAGTCAGATCGATATAGTAGCAAAAAGGATATCTGATGAGGGTGATATAACCATCAGGAGGGCAAAAGAGATCCTTTTGTCACTAAAGACTCCAAGAATAAACCGGGCTTAATAAAAATAATAATAGCAATTGTGATGCGACGGTAAACAGAATAATAACAACTAAATATACATCAAATTATAGAAATTCCCTTGATAATCCATTATGTCAACTGTAAAATTTGCTGTTCCTAAAGGTAGTATTGAGACTGCGACGTTCAAAATCCTTGAGGAAGCATGGCAAAGCATTGTGGGGAGTGGTCGGACATACAGAATACGGCTAAGCGATCCTGAGATAGGGGTTAAAGTCCTGAGACCTCAGGAAATTCCAACATATGTGCAGGAAGGTTTCTACGACATTGGAATTACAGGTAAGGACTGGATTAGAGAAGCAAGAGCCGACATAAAGATTTTGCTTGATTTGGAGTATGGGTTAGTAAAGCAAGTTTTTGCTGTTCCGGAGCATCTGGAATCAAATAACTTGACAGAACTGATTGGAGAATTTGCGGCTAAGAGGAAGCCACTAAGGATATCTACAGAATATTTGACAACTACCTCTGAGCATATAAAGGAAAATTCAGCTTATCAAAAGTATTTTGGGGACATCTCCCCTATGATTATTACTCCTTGGCTTCGAGTAGGAGAAAATAGGAATGTACAGATATTTCTTTCGTTTGGAGCTACAGAAGCAAAGCCCCCAGAGGATGTAGATGCAATTTTTGACATCACCGAAACTGGCACAACGTTGGCCCAAAATAAATTAAAAGTAATTGATACAGTGATGGAATCAAGTGCAGTCCTTGTCGCAAACAAGACTTCATTGAAAGAGGCAAAGAAGAGGGAAAAGATTGCAGACATGGTTGCCTTGTTAAAGGGTGTAGTTGAAGGTCGTAAAAAACTTCACATTTTTGTAAATGTAAAAAAGGAGAATCTTGACAGTTTGCTTGCCAATATGCCTGCTTTAAAAAAACCTACTATTAGTACGCTGAGCGAGGACGGGTGGTATGGAGTAAACACAATAATAGACAAGAAAGAATTTATCCAGATAGTCCCTATTATGCGCAGACTAGCCCAAGGATTAGTCGTAATGGATCCAAGGCAAATTTTGCCTTTGGATGAGATAAAACTCGATAATGATGTGGACGATACAATTTCATGACAATGAATCACAAGGTCCTGGTTTGACTTTACCTCTGCTTTGCCCCAAGGCGGCTCAATAGAACATTATGAGGCGGATTGCGGTGATGGTGTAGATGATAATAGAGAGGTGCCCCATACGACATCCTTTACTACTCACTTCAATGAACCATCAAGATATTTAGGCAACGAGAACAGCTAGTTAGCGAACAAATAACTATCTTCAAACATATGTGTCTTTAGATTAGCTATGATACTCAATGCTTGGAAAATAGGAGAAGTATGTGCGGTATGCGGCTGTCAACATAAGCCTTCCAATAGGTGCCCCCTTGTCTAGTTCATTATTGCTTTGAACACATTAGAAACCATTTCCATCCTGTTACCTGTGCAGAACTGGACTAGCAAAGGAAAAGAGACCACAGCCTAAGATAACACTACTGCCGTAAGTGAATGAACAGGCCGCGGTAGACTCAACGACGACAAATAAGCAGAATGAGCACAATTTAGATGAATATCAAGCCATAAATATTGAATTGAATAGATCTAACTGATGTCTGAAGCATACAAGAACGCGCAGGTTGTTACGTCAGATGGAAAGAACATAGGCACTGTAAAAAGTTCAGACAGCAATTCTCTCATAGTATTTAAGAGAGGGGTTCTTAGAGATGAGGAATTCCATGTTCCTATTATCGCAGTCTCTCACTATAACAGAGGGTCAGGCGATGACAGAGATAACAATAGCACATCAAATATTATACTAAATTTGAGTGAAGAAGAAGTAAAACATGGATTTGAATTCGCAGGGGACAGTAAACCTAATTCAGATCTAGTTAGCGGTAAATCAGACTCAGGATACAAAATAGGACTAAAGGAAACTATTCGTTATGAAGCATTTATGCCAGATGCTGAGAAAAACATTAACCCTGCCTCTTCAACAGATAAACTCCCATCTAAGCAAGAGTATATTTGTGATATGTGCATGCGAAAATTCCATGACTCTAGCAAACTTCAAGACCATCGTAAAGATCTTCATTCCGCAGCCACGGGAATCTAAGTGCTGTGAAATTTCGAGAGTCTTGGCCAAGATCAGTAGTAATTATTTGGATAAATATTTTAGGATTAGAAAAGCGTAACTAAACCGTAGCTAAATAACTCAGATTACTAAATAGAACTTATCCGGTGAAAAATTTTCTTGCTATTCTAGGTTTGATATTCATTATGGTCTCAATGTATGTTAACCTAGAACCGGGGTCCAAATGAACCCAATTCCCAATGGGTCCTATTTGTTATCTTTGATATAAAAGTGGAGAAAGGGTTGTAATCTGGAGATTATCTTTGCTACTTCTATCCTTTTGCTACATCAAGAACTCTATTCCAGGTTTAATGTGTGCAAGCTCAACTAATCTATTGATAATATTCTGAACGCCGTTCTCCGTGGTCTTCCACCATTCTTGCTATTCTTTAGATACACTACCCCAACTTTGACGTCGACTTTTTTTATATTGATAAGTTCTATTGTTATTCTCCTTCTTAAGTTACTCATGCTTTACCTATTGTTCCATTAGCTTCCCTACAGAAAAGAAGAATAGATTCATATGATAAGTTAGAGCCGAGGTACAGCGATAATGAAAAACTTAGCTTATCATGATATTGGGCTTGACTGCGACTTTAGCGGAATGGGTGTCTGAAGAGGAGGTTTTAGACAAAGCTCAGCAACATGTTTATGAGGATCACGTTATTACACCGGAAGAAATGACGTCAGATATGAAAGTAAAAATTCAGGAAAATATTTTTAATGCCCGAGCTTAACAATCCCCATTATCTCAGACGGCCTAAGCAGAGGATTAATAGGATCAGCTGCATTACCTAATTAAGCAAATAAATGTCTTTATATGGTGCTATAATTTCTTGATAAGGACGGT
>DATFBG010000039.1:0-6148 GCA_035253945.1 Nitrososphaeraceae archaeon
ATAAATATTAGATACTATATTGTTCAATAATAGTCTGATGAGAACATGTTTCCAAGTACAAGACAGATAGAAGAAGACACCATAATTCTTCGCCAAGGCGACGTAGATAATGATGAGGATGGTACACCACTGCTTATAAATTCCAAAGGTGAAGCATACAGGGTCAACGATACTGCAGTTTCGTTATGGAACATGTGTAATGGTATAGGCTTCCAGGATCTTTTGGCCGAGGTTCTGCGTATATCAAATGACAATGAATCTAATGTGAAAAGATCTTTGTTTGAGATGATACTTCAGCTCAATAGAGTTTCAGTGATCAAACTTAAGAAGGTAAAGTCCAATACTGCTATTTCGCGATAGATATTCTCATCTGCGATAAGGTTACTAGGATACTAATAATAAACCAACGCAAGTACGTTTTACACAAGCATAATTAAGAAGATAACACGCATCTTGAAATGCTAAAAAAGAAAATAAGTGAAATCTAGAAATGTTAGCCGATATGAGATCCAAAATCTTTAGGTCTTTTTAGGTAGGGAAATTTCGATATTTGTATTGTTAATAGTATATCCAACTTTGCAGGACTTGCGTGTGGATTGGCTGATATAATGTTATGTTTTTTAGTGGCACTGTTTATTCAGTAGTAGAAGTCTTATAATGGCAAAAGTTGGATCGGTTATTTTGCTGGAGCTAGGGTTGTGTGTTTTAGACGATCAGGGCAAGAACATTTTTTCTAAAAAATTTAGCAATCCTGTCGATGCACATGGCCTTGTACGACGACAAGAGACTCCTCATGAGGTAAAGGACATAGAAGACGAGCTCAAGCGATTTGAAAGGATCGTGGTCAACGATAACAATCTTTACTCCATACTTAAGAATACTGGGCTGGAGGTTAACATGATGCCTTTGGAGCAGCAACAGGAAATTAAAAAAAATACAGCTATATTTACAGTTAAATGTGGTTTGTCCCCCGATGAAAGTACTGCAATTCAGCAACTCCGCGATTTTGCTATCAGCTTATCGTCCTCACGTGTAAAGGAAGCGTCAGAAAAACTTGACCTTCATGTAATTCAGGCTATTAATGCACTTGATGAGTTAGATAAGACAATAAATGTTTTGGCAGCCAGAATGCGTGAGTGGTATGGACTTCATTTTCCTGAGCTGGACAATTTAGTACAGAGCTTGCCTGCCTATGCAAAGATTGTTAGCTCGGCTGGAACTAGGGATAAAATTACACATCAAGTACTCCAAGATGCAGGGATACAGGAAAAAAAGGCTGAAATTATTCTTAGCGTAATAAATAGGAGTAAGGGCGGTGATATAACCGATGACAATCTTATGCTGGTTAAGAAATTAGCAGACCAGGTTATTGAACAGTCTCAATTGAGGGATGAATTGGCTAACAATATCGAGACAACTATGGAAGTCGTTGCTCCAAATGTTAAGGAGTTGCTTACAGCTTCGGTTGGTGCCCGAATGACAGCAAGGGCCGGAAGTTTACAGAGGCTCGCAACACTTCCGGCAAGTACAATTCAAATTCTAGGAGCAGAAAAAGCACTCTTCCGTTCCTTAAAAACTGGTGCCAACCCCCCTAAGCATGGAATGCTTTTTCAACATCCATTGATTCATGCGGCTCCCAAATGGCAGCGGGGAAAACTAGCAAGAGCAATTGCAGCAAAAGTTGCAATTGCTGCAAGAATAGATGCATACAGACATGGTGGGAAAGATCTTTTTATTGCAGAAAAACTAAAGAAACGAATTCTGGAAATTCAAGAGAAAAATAAATTACCTCCACCTGAAGAAGAGAGATACAAAAAATCCCAAGAACACAGAAGACGGCAGGCAGAATATTTCGGCTCAAGAGGTCGCCGTTATATGGGGAGACCTTGGAGGCACGGCAGACGCAGTTATCAACGACAACAAGAGCGGCAACAACAGTACAACCAACAATTTCAAGGTCCACGTAGGAAATCAGAGGGAGACCAGCGCGACGAAACTCAGTTTCGAAGAGATCAGCAACAGGAACGACAGCAATATCATCATTACCCTACAGATTGGAAAAGCAAAAAGCCTGGCAGAAAAAATAAGAAGAGCAAGAAAAAAAAGTCTCAAAAAAAGATGTTAGAATAGATCGTAAAATCTTGGCAGTTTAGATTTCGTGCAATAATATGGCTGCAATAGTACTGCTGCTGCAATAATATGTACACAAGATCTTCCCTCGGTTAAAGAAAATACAATAGCGTCAACAAATCGAGTAAAAAAAAGACGAGGAACTATGAATTACAGCACTAATTTGTTTAGTTAAAACCTTTTTGTCTGCAAAAGATTCAAAAGATTCAAAACTGATGCTGTTTATAACTCAAATGTTCTCCAGTGGAAGAAGAAGCCTTTAGTTCAGGATTAAGGCAGATCAAGGTTAACGGGATCAAAGAGTTTGCCACCCCTAACCTTGTCGAAGGCCAGACAGTTTATGGGGAAAAACTGGTCAAAATAAGTGACGAAGAATACAGAATATGGGATCCATTCAGAAGCAAGCTTGCAGCAGCCTTAAAGAAAGGGTTGAGGGACTTCCCCATAAATCCTGGGGATAAGATCCTTTATCTTGGTGCTTCTACCGGGACCACAGTCAGCCACATATCTGATCTAGTCGGAAACAAGGGTCTGGTATTCGCAGTAGAACCAGCGGTAAGGGTGGCCAGAGAATTAATCGAGAATGTAGGATCCAGGCGAAAAAATGTTATACCTATAATTGAAGACGCTCGAAGACCTGATTCTTACTTCTCAGTTTTTGGAAATGTAGATTTAGTGTATTGCGATATCGCGCAGCCTGATCAGACGGAAATTGCCATAAAGAACTGTAATGCTTTTCTCAAAAATAAAGGCATTATGCTTATTGTAATCAAGACAAGAAGCATAGACGTAACAATGAGCCCACAATCAGTCGTAGCAATGGAGTCCGAAAAATTGAGACAAAACGGTTTTCATATTAACCAAACAATAAACCTCGATCCTTTCGACAAGGACCATGCTCTAATTCATGCTACTTACAGTCCTAGTGGTAACGGTGCTAAATGATTTTTTTCTCCGTATCCACTTTTAGCGTTTATACTTTGTATATGATCTTCTAGCAGAGCCCTGAGAGGTTTCCATGACTTTCTTGCAAAATGCGGAGCACAGTCATGGGTTGCAACCCATTTTGCTATGAATTTCATTGTCTTCCTGTCGCTTGGGTATCCACTGCCGATTTCATTGTGCTGTGAACGGATCTTGCGAATTTCTTCATCCCTTATCACTTTGGCAACTATGGATGCTGCCGACACGGCAGTACTCGCGCCATCAGCATGATGCAGCGATAAAATCCTAGGCCTTGGTATTGAGCCAAGTTTGCATTCTATGCATTCCTTATATCTCAGAGGATTAACGTCGCAGGCGTCAACATAGACCCTCATAGCAAAGATATTGTCTATGACTGTAGCCATTGCCCTAGCTTCTAATTTGTTTAGCATGTTAGAATAGACATAGTAGTCAACTTCGTCGCAATCACTCTCGTAAACACAGATGTGTTCTGCGAGGTCAATGATACGACTGAAGAGCTTATGACGTGCCTTTACCGTCAATAACTTTGAGTCCCTGACTCCTATCCTGCGCAAGCTTGAGAGATCTTTTCTTTTTATACTCACGCCAGCGATAACTAATGGGCCTAATACCGAGCCTCGACCTGCTTCATCAACCCCTCCTATTAGAGTATAATTAGAATCCAAGGATTTGGGACATGACGCAAGGTTAACATTACTTGGTATGGTATTGAAAGTCATACTAGACACACAGCGTTACTTAATACCGGTTAAGAATGACTAACTATTATCGCTTACGCTTCTTCCCATCGGTCTACCTCTTTTTCTCTTTTCTTTTCTCTCTTGTTTCTTCCTTTTTTTGTTATCTGTATGACGTAGCACGCTTTGTATAATAAATATATTCTCGAGTTTGTTATAGTTGCGAGGTGACAGCACCAGCAAAGTATTCAGAACTAACTACAATTGTTGAGGGTAGAACGAAGATATTAGTCCCCTCGATGTCTCTTCGGAGCAGCGTTGCAACAAAACGAGAGCCCGTATTTTTCAATCTCGCAGCTGAACTTAATAGAGATATATCAATAGTCGCATACGATTCTTTTTTATCTAATTCAAGTTTTGGGTATAATGTCAAAAAGCACAGCAGTAAAAATAACAGGGATAATGTCGTGATGGCTGACTCATTGTGTGGGACAGGTGCGAGAGGGCTGAGAGTCGCGGTTGAATCAGCAGAAGTCAACCAAGTATATTTTAATGATGTCAACCCCCTTGCAATTGATGTTGCCAGGAAGTCATCGGCTATCAACCACGTAGAAGATAAATGTCACTTCTCTGTGAGCAAGGCTTGCAGGTTCCTGTTGGGCGGTACTAACGAAAGGCACCCCAGCTCTCCTGACACACTTGGAGAAGAAAAAATTGCTAGACTGGGAAGAACAGGTGGGAGGTTTACAATCGTAGATTTGGACCCGTTTGGAAGTCCCGCTGCTTATGTCGACTGTGTGATTAGATCAGTGGAACAAGGGGGACTTGTTTCCATTACCGCCACCGACACTGCTGTACTGCGCGGTAAATACCCTGATGTTTGTTTGAGAAAATATTACGGCCTGCCACTAAACAATTCATATTCAAACGAACTAGCATTAAGACTTCTATTATCATTGGTGGCTCTCACTTCTTCCAGATTAGGGATCTATATATACCCGCTATTTGCGCATACGAACTTGCATTACCTTCGAATATATGTGAAAGTAATTGAGAGCAGTAAACTGGCAAATAACGTTTTTGAAAATATAGGATACGTCCAACATTGCTTTCGTTGTGGAAACAGAATTGTATCGGATTCCCAGTCACGAGCGGAGAAATGTACGTTTTGTTCTGCAGCATTTAAGACCGCAGGTTGGTTGTGGACAGGAAGAATGTATGATAAAGATTTTATTCATGAGATGATGGCCAAGACATTACAGCGACAAGGTAGCAATGGGAGCTACCCATTAAACTGCGGTTCTGAAGAGGATATCAAGCCAAGCACTGGGGCAAGTAAGATTCAAAACAGAAAAATGAAGAATCTTCAGAGATTATTCTCAACATGTATTAGCGAGCACGATGATATTCCTTATTATTTTACATCCGATGAGATCGCTTCTAGATTAAAAATAGGTCCGCCCTCTTTGGCTACAATAGTAGAAAGCCTGTCCAAAGCCGGGTTTAGAACCTCGCAGACTGGGCTTAATCCAACTGCCTTTAAGACAGCTGCCAATATAAACGAAATAATAAGCTTATTTAGAGTATGACTAAAAAATCAAGTTTCCTTGTGACTATAGGATTGTTGTTAGAGGAGCAGCTGGTGTCTTGTTTCTTCAGTTGAGAAGGCGCTGTTGCAATAAAGAAATAGAAAGACAGGAAGAGATAGATAGATAGATAGATTTTATATTCGAAAGTATCTTTTGATGCCAAGGACAAATTTTGGCTAAGCTAGAGATCAGAGACATTTCCAAATACTTTAAGGTCATAGGTAATTCTTCTAGCTCTGTATATACAAGTACGCATTCTTCACAATTTTCTTCTGACTCGATGCATTTGGCTAGAGACAGCTCTCCAGATGGCATGATGGCGGCCGTCGAAAATGTCAATCTCAGCATTGCAGAAGGTGAGTTTGTATGTTTTGTAGGTCCGTCAGGATGTGGAAAATCGACCTTGCTGAACATCATTGCTGGGCTAGACAAACCGAGTAAAGGAGAAGTTATGCTCAACGGCCGACTCGTTACCGAACCAGGTCCAGACAGGATAATGGTCTTTCAAGACAATGCATTATTTCCTTGGCTTAAAGTTATAGAAAACGTGCAGTTTGGGTTGAAAATTGCAGGAGTTGAAAAACAGAAACGATATCAAATTTCTATGCGTTATTTGGATATGATGCAGCTTACTAAATTCGCCGAAGCATACACATATCAACTGTCAGGTGGCATGAAGCAAAGGGTATCTTTGGCCAGGGCTCTGGTAATGGATCCTGAAATACTATTAATGGACGAACCGTTTGCAGCCCTTGATTCACAAACGAGGGATTTGTTATTAGTAGA
>DATFBG010000040.1:0-5272 GCA_035253945.1 Nitrososphaeraceae archaeon
TGAACCCACGACCTCAGCAATGCCAGTATAGCCGTTTCTTCTTTTAAATCAGAGCTTTTTAGGCTCTAAAAAATTCAGTACTTTCTTACTTACCTGTTATTATCTGCGAATGAAATAAGATTAATTGTAAGATTACTAATGACGAGAGTAGGACAAGAAGAAGAAAATGTGAGCATGGTAAAGCGCTTATATGATGCTTTTAAACGACGAGAAGTCCATTCAATAATGGACATGTTTGAAGATGATGCAGTAATGCATGGGCCTGCACCATCAGGTGTACTGCCATGGGGAGGTACACACAATGGTCGTTCTGGAGTTGCACAATTCTTTAAGGCTCTTGGCGAATCACTTGAGCCGCAACAGTTTGACTTAAACGACTTTATCGCCCAAGACAACAAAGTTGTAGTGCTTGGATACCAAAAGGGGCGGGCCAAGCCTACAGGACGACCATATGAAACTGAATTTGTGAATGTATGGACCATACGTAACGGCAAATTTATAGAATTCAGAGTATACAATGATACTGCTGCCCTTGTAGAATCCCTCCGCCCTTAAGAAGAAGGTATGTCAATGGATAGGAGGGGCAACAATAGTAGTAATAATCAGATGCATTGAATTATAGTGTGATTCAAGTTCTATCTGACAACTATTCAAGATGAGGTTAATTCAATACCATAGAAGATTCACGATGATTTTACCAAGAGTAGTCAGAGTGAAGAACCCGTCAGAATCTTTCTCTATGAGCTTTGCATTACGAAGACGCATCAAGTGCTTTGAAGTTTCCTGAGATGTAGCTTACAGCTTGGCAATAAGCTGGCTTGACCTGCACTTTTCGACTCCTATCACGGAAAACAATGTAAGTCTATCCCTACTAGCAAGAATGAAGAGAAGCTCTTCCAGATGTTGCAATTCTTAGCTGTCATCAACGTTTCTGTTGATATTCAATGGGCTCGTTGCTCAGACTTAATATGCTAGGTTATGTATGCTGATGCATGGAAAAACAAACAGGACATCTTCTGGTTCTTGGTCTGGTACTACTGCTTGCAGTATCAGGTTTTGGTGCTACAATACAAGCAGTTGCTAATGCAACAAACACGATCAGAGATGTTGTTGACTTTAATTCGCCTTTTGATAATACATACGACCTTGGAAACCCCTTCTTCGTAGAATATGACAATACCACCAGTCTGCAACCGCCACCGAACCCTAACTATGATTTCAATGCTGTTTTCTCTGGCTTTGGCATAATCAACGGCACAAGATACACAGATACTGGAGTATCCAGCTATGACATTCGTGATGATGGCACTGTAGTCTATCAAAATGGAACAATATCTATCACAACAGAAGCAGGGGAAAAAGCAATGTTGATTTTTGAATCTCTTGGACAGAGGGATCCCACAACTACCATAGTATTTGACCACGGTGTTATGTTCTTCAGTACTAATTCTACTACAGGAGAGCTAGCTTCTCTAAACAATACTGTCTATGTATACAAAGATAAGATAGATGAAAGGAGAGGAAACCTTACTACAATTGCATGGCAATGGAACGGCGGTAATGCAACTAAGATGGCGATAGGTAACGTAACTAATACACCTAATGCCAGCGCCACTACAAGTGCTAGTAGTGGTGATAATACAACAGATAGCAGCGTTTCCATAGTCCCCGATGCTTCAAACCTGACTACAAATGCATTCTCACCAAATCCAATTCAGGTTAGCGTTGGCACTACAGTAATATGGGCAAATAATGACGCAGAAGTACACACAGTCAATGCTGGCGAAAATGCGGCGCCTACTGGGCTGTTTGACTTTTATATCCCCCCAGGAGTAACATCTGAATATACTTTTACTGAATCAGGCGAGTATCCATACTTCTGTATACTGCATCCAAACATGGTCGGAACAGTGTTAGTTAGCAGTGGAGGGTGAAAGCAACAGCAGAAGTACAGCCGTTGGTAACACCACAACTATCGCTATTGAGAGTGATGATGAGACAATAACCCAAAATCGAACTCAAATTAATGCCATAATTGTACAACAGAAAGAAATGGACCGGGTGGGATTTGAACCCACGACCTCAGCAGCTCAGCCTTTTTTCAAGGCTGTTCTTGTTACCTCCTATCCAATGGTGGTAAAGATAATCTCATAATTTTAATCCCCCTAATTTTTTAAAATAATCATCTTGAATGCTTATAATCACTTCACCTTCAATCCTAGTGGCTCATCATGTTAGGTCAGCTAAATTCAAAGGCATCTCTACTCTCTTTAGGATTGCTAATAGTGATAGCCATGTTTTCATTCTCAATCCTATCTAATTATACCTTCAATTATTCTACAAGTGTTCTAGCTCAACCCTTTATTGAAACCGTAAAGTACAGAGACTTAGTAATTGACCTAGGAAATGGAGGGTTGAAGACAAATGCCCAACTAACTATTCCAGCTGTTGGAAATGGACCTTTTCCAGGTGTTCTGCTTATAGCTGGCTCAGGAATCCGTGATATGAATGAGAGTTTAGACTATGTTCGAATTGACAATCAAACAGGCTCGAAAATATATCCACCAGCTCCCTTCTTTCAGATAGCTGAATATCTATCTGAGAGAGGATTTGTGGTACTTCGATATGATAAGAGGGGAATAGGTGAAAATGGCACAATTCTAGATAGTAATGCATGGGGAAATCTAACATTTAACGATCTAAAACAAGATGCAGAGAAGGCTTTAGCAGTCTTGGCACAGCAGCCAGAAGTTGATCCAAACAGGATAACGATACTTGGTCACAGCGAAGGCACTGTTATAGCACCTAGAGTTGCAATTGATAATACAACAAAAGTAAGGAATCTAGTACTTATGGGAGCAGCAGCTCAGAACGTTTATGAACTAGGTTACTTTCAAAATGTTGACTTAAAGGTACTCTATGCTGAAAAAGTGCTAGATCATAATCATGATGGATTACTGTCAGTATCGGAAGCAGATAACGATCCTATTTTCGGCAGTATGGTAGGGAACATTACAGAGCTTCCTATGCAGCGTAATAATAATAATACTACTTTAACCACTAGTAACGAGACCGCCACACAACTCCAGCAAAATGCAAAATACAATACAACTAGCGATTTCTCTATAAGCATCAATAATGAACTTAAACCCATATTAGCAGAGGGATATGAATCGATTTCAGTTGTGACGCCAGGTGAGAAATGCACTACAAATCTATGTCCTGTTTGGGTACAATCACACCGCGCTTTAGAACCTACTTTGAGTATAATTGGTAATGTTTCTTCAGACACTAGCATTGTAATACTCAATGGAGAAAATGATACACAGACTCCAGTACAGGGAGTATTTCTTCTACAGCAGAGACTAACTGAAGTAGATCATCCTGACCATACCCTGATAACATATCCAAACCTTGGTCATGCATTCTATCCTTCATCTCAATGGTTGACTGCCTTAGGACCTATACCAGAATATGTCTTAGCGGACCTTTATTCATGGCTTGAGGCTCGTTCAGGGTTTACAAGTGCAACTGAATTTGTCCGACAATAACCTAAAACGAGTCAAACCAATGCCGTATTTTACTAGATTGACAAGAATGAATTGTGTGAGATTTGAACCCACGACCTTAGCTAGCTTTCTAAAGCATTATTCATCCAAAGGGCAGATATAGAAAGAGAACATAACTGTTCAAATCCCACCCGTTCCATCTTAAGCTTGAGACTGAGAAATAGTAATATTAGTACTCTTGGTGGCATAGTCCTGAACTTTGGTATCTGCTTTTCTCTTTCTTGGTTGCCCTTGGACTAACCATGCCAAGAAAATAGGATTCATATGGTGCTAATGTTAACGGACTTTGTAGCTGTCAAGTCCTGGCAAAGCGTTTATGTTGTGGATTGGAAATATTTCCGTTCTTAGTGGAGGTACTTTAGCCTTCTGCATATAGGGCATTAGGCGAGTGTTCAAAAAATTGTTCCATTGATCCTCTGATTCCCAAATGTCAGCAACACGAAGGTTGCCAGAGTTATCAAATGATACTGTATGTAATATCAGACCAGGCGGAGGATTGCCTTCCCAATTCACTTCTTTCCTAGCGTTTTCGTATATGTCTTTGGTCAATCCGTCTCCTCTAACGAATAAGTGGATAGCCATATTGGGACATTACAACTAAACGTTATATGCATTGCTGTCTCATAATATGATTAAAAAAGCAGCAGGCTAGAGGTTTTGTCCGACAATTACTTAAAACAAGCTCAATTGAATGCCGTATTTCTAACACAAGAAGAAATGGACCGGGTGGGATTTGAACCCACGACCTCAGCAATGCCAATACTTAGAGTAAATGGCTACCTCAATGTATGTATAGTAATAATCTAAATCATCCCATACTTGATAGATCGGCGAGTTGAGGCAAATCTACCAAATTGAATAAAAAAGAACGTCAAACGTTAGCAGGCGCTAATACCTGAAAATGTATGATCAGCCACTGCTATTTTCCCTTGCAAGCTGTGTGCAAAGTTGAAGATGTCGCTTTTCTTCTGCCAGAATGGATGTGACTTCAGATGCAAGTTTCTTGTCTTTAACATCCTTAGATAGTTCATCTAGAACTTCATAGTGAGTAACTTCGCCACCCTCTGCCAAACAGAGGAACTCTAATGCATCAAGTGTGTCAGGATCTTCTCCAAGATATGTCTGCATCATTTGTGATGCTTTTTGTGATGTTTCTTCTGAGTGTTGTCTGATGCTTTGCTGATCCAGACCTTCAGAATCAGCGACTCCTTGCATGACTTGTTCAATCCTTCTCTGGTGATCCCCCGCCTCGCTCTTCATCCCTTGTAGTTTGTCTTTTAATCCTCCTTTGTCCAAAAGTCCTTTTGAAGATAATTCCTCAACTGCTTTTTGAGCGGCCATCTCCAAGCCCAATACTTCGCCTATCTGTTCTTCAAGCTTTTCTTTTTCTACCATATTTTATATCATCTCCCATGACAAGCTACAAAGCATAATAAAGAATGCCAAAATTCATAGCTAAGAAAAACTTAACCATTAGTAGCAGGTCCTGCAGCACTATACTAGTATGGCGACAAAATGCAGTAGTTTACAAGATGGATAAAAGTGGACCGGGTGGGATTTGAACCCACGACCTCAGCAATGCCATCTTCATCTTGTAATAATCATCATGAACAGTTCCAAAACAGGTTCTATGGTATAACGAAGTAAGATAAGGAATTTTCAACAAAAGAGGGTTGAAGCTCAAGAGATAACAAATTAGAGTG
>DATFBG010000041.1:0-2626 GCA_035253945.1 Nitrososphaeraceae archaeon
CTGCGCGAACATCCTGATGAACATCTTATACGCACGCTGGGGTGTCGCGACTGCCTTGTTGAGGGAGAGGCTGAGAAGGTTTTGCCGGCCCGCTTTTCGCTGACGCGGTAGGCGGCAGGGCCGCCGGCAAGCGTTGTTGAAATCCCCCTCAAGTCAGAGGAGATCCAGGTGATAAGGGGAGAGCGAGGTGGCCGACGGGACAGTCGAGATTACGCGTGGCCGTGGCCGCGACTGCCAGTTTTGCTCGCCTGATCGCTTGGCGTTCAGGAGCATAGCTGATTCTCTAATATGTTTCACTGACAGGAGTAGGGCTAGGGGCTGAGAGTGTTATTAAAACGTCTTAGCGAAGAATCCATCTTTTGAAGTGATATTACTTCACGGCCCGACGGGCCCGCCTAAATTAAAAAAACGTTCAAAAAATGGACCCAATCACCTAAACAGGTTTGTCTTTGCCAAGGCTTATTCGATCCCCTTAAGTTGCTGAATTGTATTTGAAACATTAAAAATACTTTGATAACTACCTTTATACGATTTTTCAGTGTTGGGCCTTTGCCCTTTCATCGTTGAGAGCAATTGTTCCATCTGATAAAAAACGGAGACAAGATTAAGTCATAATTGGCAACTTTAACAAACAATCACATTACGAAGAATTGAAGAGTATTGATAAAATTGCATCTTCTCATAGAATATCGAATACTGGTGCCTTGTTACCGTATCGTCTCTCCTCCATCGACAACAATAGTTTGACCATTGACAAAAGAGCAATAGCCAGACGCAAGCATTAATGCCACCCCTGCAATCTCTTCTGGCTTACCAGCTCTTCCAAGTGGAATTGAAGACACAATATCTACTCTTTGCTCGGTAGTCAATCTCTCCCAATTTCTCTGCGTGGCAATAGTTCCTGGTGCTATAGCATTGCACCTTATTCCATACTTGCCAAATTCAGCAGCTATATGCTTTGTAATTCCCAAATTAGCTGCCTTGGCCACTGTGTAAGGTGCGCCCTTTATGTATCCACTTATTGCAGGAGTTGACGAAATGTTGATTATAACGCCGCGCTTCTTCTCCACCATTAAGGGCAACACTTCACGACAGCATCTATAAGTGCCTTGAGTATCTACATCCAACACCCTTTCTAAAATTTCATCAGATATCTGTTCAAAGCCTACGTCCCATATATCATCTAGAATTGGATAGCCTGCATTATTCACAAGCACATCTATTTTACCATATTTGTTAATTGTTTTGTCAATCATATTCTTTATTTCTGAAACGGAGGTTACATCTAACTTCAATCCTAACGGGTCTGTACCATACTCTTTTGAAAGCTCACCTGCAACATTTTGAGCTTCACTTAGACTTCTTCCTGTGACAACGACATTGGCTCCTTGTTCAGAATAGAGATTTGCAATGGCTCTTCCATTGCCTTTAGTCGAACCTGTTATGACTGCAACCCTCTCATTAAGTAATTTCACGTGGTTATCAGACACCAAAAATCTTAACAACTTGCAATTATTTATTGGCTTCACAAAAGATAGCCATTATTATCATGTGGATATTTCTTACAACAGGAAGAATCCTAGAAGGAGTAAAAATTCAGCAATTGCTAAAATGAACGATTTCTATCTCTGTATCATCGTCATCGCAGAAGATAGCAGAATCTAACATCGAGATTCCATATAACTAATAACTCAAAGACTCTGCCGCTAGAGTTAATATCTTCTAGATAAATATTAAAACTGTGACTTGCCACATATTAAGGAGATTGAAAAAATGACAGACACTACAAACAACTTGAAAAGAATATCATGGCAATCTGAGAATTGCCTGTCATGCAGATGGTTCTCACCCTCCGATCCGATAAATGCAGACATTTTAACAAATGGAAGATGTGTGCATCCTGAACTTCAGAAATACAATCTGATTATCAGTGGAAGGGACTGGTGTAATTTGTTTGAGGAAATTTCCCAAGAACAGATCGATCAAATGCAAGAAAAAGCAATGGAGAAAGAAGGATAAGAATGTCTCAGAAAATGTCAAACATGACCGTCCGAAGTATACAAATTCTTGAGATATTAATAATAATAGTAATTGGCAATTCAAGCAAAATAAGTTAATTTAAGTAACTGACTTGAAATTAATAAAATGAGGACGATAAGTTGAATTATATTTTAACAAGAACCGAATATATTGAAATAGGTAAATCATATTATTGAACCCCTTTACATACAGGACCCCCCTTGGGTCCGCTCTCTAATTCTATCGGGGCTCAATCTTAGAAGTTTTTCTCTCAAAATCCCTCGGCCTACGTCGTAGAAACCTTTTTAGCTCTCCTTTATATTCAAAAAGACTAGCAAAGAATCCATCTTTTGAAGTGATATCACTTCACGGCCCGACGGGCCCGCTATGATATCAGCTCTTTTAGAAGGGTTCTATACCTCGCTACAATAGCCAACCGTGTTTCCTCAGAAGTAAAGTCTTCTTACTAGCGGTCATTATTGCTCATGTAATCTTTATGACTTGATGATGTTTTTTGTATATTTTTGATTAACTCATTTTGCTCATCAATCTTTTTATGCATCTCATTAACTAATAGATGTTGTTTATGAATTATTTCATGAATACG
>DATFBG010000042.1:0-8215 GCA_035253945.1 Nitrososphaeraceae archaeon
CAGGAAACTGACTGCAGCAGTATAGCAGGTTGGGATTGGCTTGTAATTGTCGGATTTGTTATTGCATATTATCAGTATAAAGGTAATGAAGGCACAATAAAACTGAATGCTTAGAGTTATTCTTTGCCCGAGTTTTCTTGATTTTCCTTCTTAAGTTTCTCTGAGACTGAAACCAATTTGCCATGATCTTCGATTTTGATAGTTGTGTTTACCCTCACGTTTATACCAATTGACCGGAAAAGCATGAGCAACTCGCCTCCCGATATTCTTTGTTGAATTTCACCTGACTTGGTCAGGTCGGCTATCCTATTTATTATCATGTGTGTCTGAGATGGAAACTGGATTTCTGCAAGCTTCAGAACTTCTTCTCCTCTGTCATATAAAAGGTCAGATACGATTTCCCTATCAGTTTTAATTCGAGCCTTCTGACCTTGCTCTTTTCGTGCGGCCTTTGACCTTTCTAGTGCTGCTTGCTTCCATAATTCTTTCATCTTCCTAGCCTTGATTATTGCAATGTCTGGGTCTTCTTGTTTATTTTGTTCTTTAGATGACACTATCCTTTAATCACTCCTAATGGGACCAGTCTTGCCACCTTAGATGCTATCCCCAAGGAATGAGATATATCGACAACAGCATCTATATCCTTGTAGGCATCAGGTGCTTCTTCTATTAGACCATCCTTTGTTAGGGACTTAGCGTAAATACCCTTTGATTCCAGAGACTTTCTTATCCCTTCCACCGAATGTGCCCGTTTTGCGGCTGACCGTGACATCGTTCTACCTGCACCATGAGCTGTTGACCCAAAGCTTAAGTCGAATGATTTTGTGTTACCTACGAGAACCCAACTTGCTGTCCCCATGGAGCCGGGGATGATGACAGGCTGACCAATATTATAGTACTTGGGTGGCAATTGTTGTATTTCAGCTGGAAATGCTCTGGTGGCGCCCTTTCTATGCACTACTAGATCGCGCATTCCCTCACCATTAATGCTATGACGCTCAACTTTGGCAATGTTGTGAGATACATCATAAACAAGTTGCATATCCAGTTCATCTGTTTTGAATATTCTTTCAAATGCCTTTCTCGTCCAATGCGTTATCATCTGTCTGTTGCACCATGCAAAGTTAAGAGCACAGTACATGGCCTTGCGATAATCCTCCCCCTCAACGGAGTCATTTGGTACGCATGCAAGTTCTCGGTCTATAAGCCTAAAACCATATTTTTTTAAAGCTAATTCTGAGACGCGTAAATAATCGCTGCAAACCTGATGTCCAAAACCCCGCGAACCACAGTGGATCAGTATTGTTACTTGTCCCTCCTGGCTGAGCCCCATTGACTTTGCTGCTGTCTTGTCATAGATTTTGTCCACTTTCTGTACTTCAAGAAAGTGATTACCTGAGCCTAAACTGCCTAGTTGAATGCCGCCTCTTTTTCTTGCAATATCTGATACCCTAGATGGGTCAGCTCCTTTCATTTTACCATTTTCCTCGCAAGCTTCTATATCCTGTCCCAGTCCATATCCCCGTTCTATTGCCCAATTAGTACCTTCTACCAATAACTCATCCAGCTCAGATTTGGTCAGCTTAAACGCCCCTTCACTTCCAACCCCTGTAGGAACGGATCCAAATAGCTCATTGATTAGGTCTTTTAGTTTTGGTCTTAAATCAGATTCACTCAGCACTGTTCTAATTAGTCTTACCCCACAGTTAATATCATATCCTACTCCGCCTGGGCTAACAACGCCATCCTGAAGATCGGTTGCTGCTACTCCACCAACTGGAAATCCATATCCTTCATGACCATCTGGGAGAACCACAACGTGTTTTACAACGCCGGGCAAGGTAGCTACATTCGCGGCCTGATCTACTGTCCTGTCTGTGATCATCTTTGAAATGAGATTATCATTCGCATAGATGGTAACGGGAACATTCATCTCCTTCGATTCATCTTTTTCAATTCGAAATATCAGATCGCTAATTTTCCGGACACGATGACTACCACTTTTGGTCAACAACTCGTTCATATCTCTTATTTTCAGATTACCTTTTAGCTATCACACACGAGCTTATAAATACGAATCCAATGAGGTTGAGCATATGAAGCGAGCCATCGGACTCATACACATTCGCTGACTCAAAAATATGCAAACATACAGAATGGCTCGGAATACAAACAAGAACAATTACACTTATCAGAGCTTAGGCCGAGTTTTTCATGCTCATAACTGGCTAGGGATCCGCTCGCCTTAGTTGAGTTGCTTTTATGTTATGTATGGGATTTCCCATTTCGACATTCTCAACAGCAAAATAGATAATCTAAAGTTTTCATCAATGAAACAGGCGCCACTTCTCAGGAAAGGATTATTTTTCTAAAAGATTTATTTTTCTAATATTCTTTTTGTGATATACCATGACCATACTTCCTATAGATTCTGGACGTTATGGAAGCAAAGAAATCAAACAAATATTCGAAGAAGAGCAACGACTGCTCTATGAGATCGAATTTGAAGCAGCCGTTGCTTTTGCACAGGCTCAGATAGGTTTAATTCCGTCCTACGCCTCAGAAGAAATTACAAGGATCGTAAAGTCATATGCAGTCAGCTTAAGAAGAGTCAAAGAGTTAGAGATAGCCAGCGATCACGATACAGCTGCATTAGTAGAGGCACTTGGTGAACTATGCTCTCCAAGAACTAAGCCGTGGATCCACTACGGATTAACTAGCAGTGATGTTGTGGACACAAGTACGTCCATGCAAATAAGGGATGTTTTTAGGGTTATTGAGCCCAAACTTTCGCATCTGGCTGCAATTTTAATCAATAGAGCAACTGAACATATCACGCTGCCAGCTGTCGGGAGAACACATGGCCAACATGCTAGCATAATCGCATTTGGACTCAAATTTGCTGTATGGGCCGCAGAAATGGCCAAGCATATAGAAAGGATAGAAGAGAGCAAGAAGCGAATTTTATTATGTAAAACACTAGGAGTTGTAGGAACAGGCTCGTTAATGGGAGAAAGAGCATTAGAAGTACAAGACATGGTGGCTAAAAGTTTGGGCCTTGTCTCAGTAGAGGCTGCCACTCAGATTATTTCACGTGAGGGATATGCAGAGATGCAATTTTTGATTGCCTTATTGGGTTCAAGTCTTGACAAGATAGCAATTGAAATAAGAAATTTGCAAAGGACAGAGCTGGCCGAAGTCGCAGAACCTTTCAGGCAAGGGCAGATCGGCAGTAGTGCAGTACCAGTTAAGAGAAATCCAATAAAATGCGAAAGGGTTTCCTCTCTTGCAAGGATGTTGCGTTCTTTAGTTATTGTGAGTATGGAAAATATCCCACTATGGCATGAAAGAGACCTTTCGAATTCAGCAAATGAACGATTTACTGTTCCAATGAGCGCTATATTAATAGATGAAATGCTGAATTTGATTACCAAAGTTATCTCTGAATTACAGATAAACAAAGACAGGATTACTTCCAACATAGATATCACAAAGGGCCAGATTTACGCCGAATTTGTCCTCGAAGCGCTAGTGAAACAAGGAATTCCTAGGTTTGAAGCCTATAGGGAAATTCAAAGGGTGGCATTCACCGCCCTTCGAAATAATGAATATTTTTTAGAGGCTATGGTTAAAGATCCCTGGCTATCGGAGAAAATGAGTGAGGATGATCTACTTTCATTATTTGATCCCAGGGACCACTTAGCCGCATCGGCCAAGATTGTTGATAAAGTATCGAGTCTAGTGAAGGAAACTATCCGAAAATTTTCTCTTGGCTAGCTTTAGAGTTGGACATTATTGAGAGTATTCTGACGACGGCCTACGTTTGCTTAGAGTTTTGTTTAATAAGTGCCGTAGCTTAGTGATGCAGATTTGAGAGCAACCGTGGTCCTCTATATAGCTTGCAAAAATTCCTGTGAATCAATGAGCTGTATTGAAGAGCTTTTTTTCGCTGCATTGCGGACTGAAGCGGGATTTCCATCGAAACTGCAAGCTGTCGCAAAATATGTTTTCGTACCAAATCATTTGGACCTTTAATCTTATGGCCTACTGGAACGCTTTTTGCGAATGAAATAAAATCTGATGATAGGAATGGCTGTTTTATTACGACGCCGGATTCTTTCACTACGCCATCGATTTCTTGCATAAGTATAAACTCATTTTCGAGCTTCTCCTCCATAAGCTTCACAAGCCCAGCACTGCCTTGTTTATAGGCGAACCGGAATATATCATATCCGCAGAAAAGTTCGTCGCATCCGTTTGCTGTTAAAACAGTACTGTAGCCATTGGCGTGAGCAAATTTTCCAATATAAAAAAATCCAATGCAATTCTCAATATGTGAAGTAACATTGCATTTGACCTTATTACAAATCTTATCTATATCCTTTTGAAAGCATTCATTATCTAATTTTAGTACCCTGTGAGGCAGATTCATTATAGACGCTATTCTTTTTGAGAAGGAAATGTCATGCGATTCTGAAAAGCCTACAGTTAGTAATGTTACATCTATTCCAAGATCCTTGCATATCTGTGCAAGTAACGAGCTGTCTAAGCCGCCAGAAAAGGCTATTGCGATCGAGGTTTCATTGTTTATAGCTTGCTCTACCGCTGCAAAAACGGCAGCTTTTAGGATCCTTATCATCGTAGAGTACTAGGCTCTAGTGTTACCCATTTCTATAAAATTCTTATTGGATTAAGACAGCTCTGCTGAAAGTTAGGAGAGCTAAATATTCTAAATGTTCACAATCCTGTGCTCAAATCTCACTAGCTTCTTTTAATATAGGTAGGTGATTATGTATTCAGTTACAGATACAGACATTGAAGACATAATATTGTATGCATATAATAATTTATATGCGAAAGTAATCTTCGTTTTTGTAGGAAATTTTATGAAGGGAGTGGTGACAGATAGCGATCTTAAATACATCGATCAAAGGGGTAATCTTCTGCGTAATAGGTCAGAACTATCTACGTCTAATATCCTGTCGTTTTTAGGACATAATTATGAATATAACGTAAGGGTGGACCTTAGTGAATCTAATTTCGTCTATGTGGATTTTAAGGTCGATGATAAGTACATCGAAGTAATAGATTCCGAATCAGACATAGAAAAGTTTAAGATGCTCAAAAGAAGTCTCCCAAAACTTAATGTCATTGGCATTGGACATTCGAACTATGCGGCTAAGATAAGCGAGTTAGAATCATTTTTTTCGTTTGACTTTTTGTCGGATCATGTTGGATCAGTCTTCATCGAGGACCCCTCTCTTGCCTTTGATTATGCACACATTTTACCTTTGGTAGAAAAATGTTCAATTTTACACGGCCATACATCTACAGTTATGGTTGAAATAATTGGGAATATGAAGGACAACTTAGTGATAGATTTTGGCAAAGCCAAGAGAATTATCAAGGATACGCTAAATGCACTTGACCATAAATTCTTCATTAACAAACAGTATCTTGAGAGTGAGGATAGTGTCCACTATCATATATCTTTTGAAGGCCCAAAAGGATACTTTAATTTGCAGTTACCAAAGACTACAACCTTTCTTTTGCCTGGCGAAGCGACAATAGAAAATATATCCTCTCAGATAATTAAGCTGTTAGCACCAAAGATGCCCGCCAATGTCGAAGCGCTTGGCGTATATGTCTACGAGGGAGTAAATAAGGGAGCACATATCATCGCGGAAACAAAACCCGGCAAATTATGAAAGAGTCGAAAGTATTAGTGCTGGTTTCTGGTGGCTTGGATTCTGCCACGTGTCTTTTTTGGGCTAAGAAAAATTTTTCTCAAATCTATGCTATTACATTTGATTATTATGGCAGAATCAAGAACGAAAAAAAAGCGGCTATTGCTCTCTCTCAAAAAGCAAGTACATTGGAGCTCTTCAGAATTAGTATTCCCTTTATTAAAGAATCTTCAGACTTTTACGGCGGTAAGCATGTTTCGCCTACAGCGGACAAAAGATGGGGAGCCTACATTCCTGCAAGAAATCTAATCTTCTATTCGATTGCTGCTCACTATGCAGAATTTCTTGATATCAAGTGGGTCATAGGTGGTCATAGTAAGGACGACGGGTTATTTTTTAAGGATGCAACGGAGTCTTTTATAAAAGATATGAATTCGTTATTCAATCGAGGTTGTCTGTACTGCAATGGAAGGCCTTATACAATACTGGCCCCTTTAGCAAGTTTGGATAGAGTGGAAATAATCAGGCTGGCAATAGAATTAGAGGTGCCCCTCGATTTGACTTGGAGTTGCCACCGTGGTGGGGAAACACACTGCGGGCAATGTTACGCATGTATAAGTAGATCTAAGGCGTTTAGATTTTTAGGGATAGCAGATCCTGCGTTTAGCTTAAGTGATGATAATACGCCTCCCTAGGCCATTTCAATTCGGTATCGGCTTCACAATGTTTGGAGACCAAATTTTTATATATAGTATATTCTGGGTAAACGAATAACCTGGACCCTTGGTTGATAGCAGAAAGATACTGACAAGGTATTCAAAAAATCCCATTCTCGTGCCTAAAAAGGACAACTGGTGGGAGTCGAAAGCCGTTTTTAACTGCGCAATTCTGCACGATGGTGATACAGTTCATATGCTCTATAGGGCCATCGGAGAGTATGAGAATTATATTTCCAGAATAGGATATGCGTCTAGCACCGATGGTTATCACTTCGATAGAACCAACGAAATAGCTTTTGGCCCAAAGGAGGATTATGAAAAATACGGAATGGAAGATCCTAGATTAGTGAAAATCGCTAATCAGGCTTACATTACATATGTCGTACTCTCAGGCTATGTTCGAGACGGACCCAATGTAGTCACAGCGTTAGCAACAACAACAAACTACTGTGAATTTACGAGGCTCGGCTTCATAACAGGTGGAGGCGCAGACAACAAGGACGTCGTCCTTTTTCCAGAGAAGTTAAATTATAGGGCAACAGACGGTTACGAAAGATACCTTTCTCTACATAGACCAAGTACTTGGATAGGGTCCGCCTACGGTGTAGATAGGCCAAGTATATGGCTGGGGGAAGGCGAATCACTAACAAGAGTTGATAAACATACACTTCTTCTTAGACCTGAAAGGGAATGGGAGGCACTAAAGGTTGGAGCTGGAGTCCCACCCATTAAAACAGAGCAGGGCTGGCTTGTTATTTACCATGGAGTAAGTAACAGTAAGACCTATAGCGCTGGTGCAGCTCTCCTCGATTTAAAGCAACCTAACACGATTCTGGGGAGAACTAAATGGCCAATATTAGAACCAGAAGAACCATATGAAAGATTTGGTGATATAAACAATGTAGTCTTCCCCACCGGAGCTTGCATACTAGACGGAGAACTATTTCTGTACTATGGAGGAGCCGACAAGGTATGCTGTCTAGCAAAGGCAGATCTAGGTAATCTCGTGGATTTTATCCTGCAAGAAAACTGAAATCCAAATGGCATAACACTGATGGGGCTACCATACCATTGTAACAAATGAGCATTACAATTGTAAAGTTGTGTCAATTATTTTAAAATTGTATCAGCAAGCCATCATATCCATCGATTCAAGCGAATATACTGCTCTTCCTTTTTTTCTGGCTGCGGCAAGGTTAATTGGGGGGTAGTCTGAAGACATAATGTAATTGACCAGGGAATGATGAAGCGGTGGCTGTATGATTTTCTCAACGAAAAGGTGATTATTCATGCCAAGATATCTGAACCCTGCTATTCTTTAATTTTGGCGCATCGGATACTTTGTTATCTTCATCTTAGCAGTAGTATTGCAGTAATAAAGACAATGTCAAACTGTGAATCAAGTCGTTGAGATGATAATTATGCTAAAACAACAATTACCCACCGCCGTACCATCGTTTAATAATACTTTTTTTGGGCCCCACTTGAACGAAATGGATGTCTTTTCATCACATGCGCTGGCCCCGCGAAAAAATATAGTTTATGATGATAATATCGAATATATTTAATCAATTATGATTTATCTATTTAATACATTTTTAAAAAATCTGTCAAGAACCTCCTATCGGTTGTGGTATGCCCGCGTGCAAATGTAAAAAATCTGTTTGGATTTTAATATGAGTTATCTTGACCTAGGTGAAGAGAATGGCGTACATGTGACTCCTTTTTTGTCTCGTCTCAAACTTTTTAACAGAAGAAGTGTACTATACGTCAAATTGACAGAGTTTTTACAGCATGTGCTCAAGTGTA